>NZ_VUNS01000014.1 GCF_009695545.1 Victivallis lenta
GTAAATTTGACTATGGGAGAGTAGCACGGTGCCGGGAATTTTTTTACCCGCCTTGACGTTTCGCACACGTTAAGGCGGGTCTTTTTTTGGCGCGGAACAGGACGCTCGTCCCACTGGCGCACCATGGCTTCGGAAAGGGAAGGCGCGCCCCCCCTTCCGGGGCGCCGTCTTTCTGCGCATTCGCGCAGCAGACCCGGCGGGCTCACCAGCCGAATCTTCGAGTCGGTTTATGAGCCCGCCGGTACGCACGCTGCCTTGACGCGCGGACAGGCGGACTTCGCTGCTATTCGATGATGCGTTCGAGTTTGATTGTGCCGATGCCGCCGCGATTGTCTTCTCCGGTTATCAGATCGATCGGGGCGTGGATGTTGAACATGAAGCCGTCCGGACCGTATTTGTCATCGAGTCCGTGTGCAAATTTCTCCTCCGCCGCGGCATGGAGAACACGGCCGATCACAAGTGCGGTCTTCCCTGCTCCGGACAGGTCGAGCACCTTCTCCTTCCGGCACTCAAGCGTGAGAAATGCCTCCGCAATGCGCGGTGCGTTGACGGCGGCGGCCTTTTCTTCCGTGAAACCGCCGGTTCGGAATTCATCCGAATCGCATTCGTTGTGTCTGATGGTTCGTTCGAGCGCATCGTAATGGCGGGCCGCAAGGAAATTAACGCAGAACTCCCCCGAGCGCAGGATGTCGGCAAATGCGTGTGTATGCTGGTATAATCCGGCCAGAATTGCGAAGAAACCGTCGCCGTCTCCCTGAAAGCTGCTCCAGGAGTGAAAGTTCACATTCGGCAGGCCGTTCTCCTTGAAAGTGGTCACGGCAAACAGCACATGCGGAATGCCTGTCACATACTCGAAGTGGGAAAAGATTTCGTATTGGCCGGGCCAGTATTCGTTGAAATTTGCCGGGCGCTCTGTTCCGATTTCGATCTTCATAAGTTACCTCCTGCTGGTTGTGCCGGAGGTAAAATACTGGATGCTTCGGCGTTTGTCCAGCCTGCGCCGCGATCATTGCGCGATTTTGAGATCGGCAACCAGCGGCAGATGGTCTGAGTAGAGGACAGGGATCACTTCGAAGTGTTCGACTTCGATTTGCGGGGAGACCAGGATGTAGTCGAGCTGCTTCAGCGGCTTCCAGGCCGGATAGGTCGCCTGATGCGCGGTGTTGGCGTTGACGAGCCCCGTGTCGCGCATGAATTCCGCGAGCTCGGCGTTTTCGCCGCGGAAGGTGTTGAAGTCTCCGGCCAGCACGATCGGGCGTCCCTTCGGCAGCAGTTCGCGCAGATAGTCCAGCTGCCGCACCCGGACCCGGCGCGACAGCCCGAGGTGGACCAGAAAGACCGTGATTCCGTCGCTCTCGCGTTCGAGAATCAGTTTCTTGGTTCCGCATGGAAAATAGTGTTTCTTCTCCTCCGAATCGCTTCGGGCCAGCAGGGCGTTGGTCTGGCTTTTGAGGTACGGCATCCGGCTCAGAAATGAAGTCGGGCCGTATTTCGAATCCGGTTTCGGCACGGTCAGGACCTCTTCGCTCAGCAATTGCGCCAGCTTTTCCGGATGACTGAGCCCGGAGGTCCGCCAGCTTCCGGAATCCGCTTCGACCAGCCCGATCACATCCGGCTGCAGATCGTAGACCAGCCCGACGATCTGGCTGAAGTGAAAGGCGCTGGTGCGCAGATAGCGGTGGACGGTTAGCAGCCGTTTGGCCTCTCCCCCCGGACAGCCGGTGCCGTAGGCGATGTTGTAGACGAGCAGCCGCATGATTTCGACCCGGCCTCCTTATTTGAGGACGCGCAGTGCGAGGTCGACGTTTCCGAACGGTGCGCTGACCTGAATTCCCTGCACACGATCGCGGATTGCGGCGATGCTTTCGCGCGCGATTTCAAGCCCCGCTTCGCGCTGCTCCTCCTTCGTGCCGGCGGCGGCCATGCGCTTCATGACCGCATCCGGGACCACGACGCCGGGGACTTCGGTCTTCATGAACTCCGCATTGCGGTAACTCACGAGCGGCCAGATTCCGGCGATGAGCGGTGTTTTCAAATGGGCGATCCGGTCGAGGAACGCAAAAAGCGTTTCTATCGCGAAAACCGGCTGGGTGATGATGAATTCGGCTCCGGCTTCGACTTTTTCGCAGGTCCGGCGGTATTCGCGTTCAAGGTCGATTGCGCTCGGATCGGCGCCGACGCCGATGACTGCGCGGGTCGGTGCGCTGATCGATTTTCCGCCGAGGTCGATGCCGCGGTTCATGCGCGACTGGATCTTGACCAGCCCGATCGAATCGACGTCGAAAACGCCGGAACTGAACGGATAGTCGCCGAGTTTCGGCGGGTCGCCCGTGATGAACAGAATGTTGTTGATCCCCATGCCGGCGCAGCCGAGCAGGTCGGCCTGAAGCCCGATCACGCTCTTGTCGCGGCAGCAGCAGTGCAGTACGGTTTCGATGCCGACCTGCTGCTGAATCGCGACGGCGGCGGCGAACGGACTGATGCGGGCGCTGGCGCGCGGACCGTCCGGCAGATTGACCGCGTCGATTCCCGCCTCTTTGCATTTGCGGGCGCCGGCGACGGTGGAGGCAAGGTCGAAGCCGCGCGGCGGTGTGATTTCGACCGACGTGACGAATTTTCCGGCGGCGAGCTTTGCACCGAGGCTGGATTTCTCCGCGAGCGGGACGGGTTCCTTGAGGTCGCATTCCACGATTTCGACCTTCGGCAGTTCCTGTTTTTCTGCCCGCATGAGCGGTTTGATCGTGCGGGCCAGTTCGCGGATATGGGCCGGAGTGATGCCGCAGCAGCCGCCGATGGCGGCCGCGCCGAGCATGGCGTAGCGCTTGGCGTAGGTGCTGAAATATTCGGCGCTGGTCATATAGATCATACGGCCGTCGACGCCGCGCGGCTGCCCCGCGTTCGGCTGGACGATGACCGGCAGTTTAGTCCGTTTGACGAGAATCTCGAGTTCCCCGAGCGTCGACTCGGGGCCTCCGCCGCAGTTCAGGCCGATCGCGGTCGGACGCTGCCCGGGGAAGGTGGAGATGAGACGGCCGAATTCGGAAATCCCGTCGCCGCTGTGATTTTCGGCGTGGCGGTCGACCGCGAAACTCAGGACGTAGACGAGCTCCGGAAACGCTTTTACGGCTTCGAGCGCGGCGGCGAGATCAATCGTCGTGCGCAGCGACTCGAAAATGATGAAGTCCACGACGGGGGCGAGCGCTTCGAGCTGTTCGACGAGAATCGAATCCCGGCTGCGGGTGTCGGCCGCCGACTCCGGCTCCCCGATCGGACCGACCGAACCGGCCACGAGCACACTGCCTTCGAGCCCGGCCTCCCGGACCGCCTGTCGGGCGAGTTCGGCTGAGGCGCGGTTGATCGTTGCGGTCTGGTCGGCCAGGCCGAATTTGCCGAGGCGGCGCGCATTCGCGTTGAAGGTGTTCGTGGTCAGCACCTCGGCCCCCGCGTCAAGGTACTGGCGGTGAATATCGAGAATCACATCCGGATTCGTGACCGAGAGCTGTTCGAACGAGGCGTTGACGAAAAAATTGCGGCGGTATATCTCGGTTCCGATCGCGCCGTCGAAAATCACCAGCGACTCCGCCAGCTTGCGTTGCAGACAATTCATGGTATCGTTCCAATTGGGTTGCTTTTTAGTAATCAGGTATATAAAATACAGCATCCGCTCCGGTTATTCAATGAAAAAGCCGCTTTTTTTACGGAAATGGCTTGACTTTGACAATGAAAATGGGTATAATATATTCAAATCAGAAAATAATAAATTCATATTTGAACAACTTGGCTTCTGAATGGCGGAAAACACAATACCTGCGGTGGAAAAGGCTGTGGCGGTCCTGACCCGGCTCGGGGAGTCGGAGGGGGGGCTGACTCAGGCGGAGCTGGCTGCAGCGCTCGACATTGCGCCGAGCAGCTGTTACCGGATTTTGCAGACTCTGCTCGAAGCGGACTGGGTCTGCAAGATCGGAGGAACACGGTACGACCTTTCTTTCGGAATACTCGGCGCGGTCCGGAAGCTGACCGACCGGAATGCGCGTTACGAGGCGATGCTGCCGGTTCTCGAAGAGCTGGCGGCGCAAACCGGGCTTTGCTGCAAGCTCTCCGTGCGGCGCGGAGAGTTCCAGCTGCCGATTCTGCGGGCCGAGTCGCCGCGCCCGATGGCGGTATCAGGACGGGTCGGCGTACGGTTTCCTGTGGCCGAAGGGTCGGTCGGCGCCGCGCTGCTGGCGGCGGCTCCTGCTGCCGAGGTCGAGCGCCTCGGGCAGAGCTGCGCGGAGTCAACCGGAGTGGCGGAAGCGCCGGAGCTGGTGCGGGACGGGATCGCGGCCATCCGCCGCCGGGGGTTCTGCTTCAACCGCGGCCGCAACCGCTGGCGGGTCGATGCGATGTCGTCCCCTGTGCTCGATGCGGAGGGGGGCGTCATTGCCGCCTTGACGCTGCTCGGCTGCGATGAGGATTTCCGCGACGACAAGCTGCCGGAACTTGCCGGAAAGCTGCTCGACGGGGTGAAGAAGTGCGAACGCATTTACAATAAGGAACAGGAGCTGCGGTAATATGGCAAAGATCGATCCATCCACCCTCAAAATCACCGATATGCGCTTTGCGGACATCGACGGGGCGCCGAAGCGCTGCACGCTGATCAAGCTTTATACGAACCAGGGGCTGATCGGCTACGGCGAAGTCCGCGATGCGTCGAGCCGCACCTATGCGGCGATGTTGAAAAGCCGCATTCTCGGGGAAAATCCGTGCAATGTCGACAAAATCTTCCGCCGCATCAAGCAGTTCGGCGGCCACTCGCGGCAGGCCGGCGGCGTCTGCGGCATCGAAGTCGCGCTCTGGGACCTCGCCGGAAAAGCCTGGGGCGTCCCGGTCTGGCAGCTGCTCGGCGGGAAATTCCGCGACCGGGTCCGCATCTATTGCGATACCGATTCGGAGGGCGGCGGCCGCGACATGGGCAAGGCGCTGCGGGAGCGCATGGCGCAGGGATACACCTTTTTGAAAATGGATCTCGGCATCGAGCTCCTGATGGGGAAGGAGGGGTGTCTCTCCGCGCCGCTCGGATTCCTTGAAAAGATGCGCGAATACAGGAAAACCGTCTTTACGACGCCGCACGGCTCGATCGATCCGCGTGCGATGCGCGGAGAGGCGTACGACCTCTTCAATACCGCACACGGTTTTACCGGCATTCATCTGACCGAAAAGGGGTTGGACTGTCTCGAGCAGTATATGGCCGATGTCCGCGCCGAAGTCGGTTACGAGATCCCGATCGCGATCGACCACCTCGGCCACATTCCGCTTGAGGACTGCATCAAGCTTGCGAAGCGGCTTGAGAAGTACAACCTCGCCTGGATGGAGGACCCGGTGCCCTGGCAGTTGACCGACCAGTACCGGCGGCTCGCCGAAGCGACGACGGTTCCGATCGGAACGGGTGAGGACATTTATCTGAAGGAAAACTTTCTGCCGCTCCTGAAATCGGGCGGTCTTGCGGTGGTTCACCCCGACGTGCTGACTGCCGGCGGCATCCTCGAGACGCACAAGATCGGCGACATGGCCGAAGATTACGGCGTCCAGATGTCGATCCACATGGCCGAGAGTCCCGTCGCCTGCATGGCGGCGGTTCACGTTGCGGCGGCGACGCGGAACTTCATGTCGCTTGAGGTTCATTCGGTCGATGTCCCGTGGTGGGAGGATCTGGCGGCCGGTCTGCCGAAGCCGCTGATCCGCAACGGATATATCGATGTGCCGGATGCGCCGGGGCTCGGCATCGAGGCGTTGAACGAGGAGCTGATCCGGAAAAAGCTCCATGCGGATTTTCCGGAGGCCTGGGCGCCAACGGATGAGTGGGATAAAGAGTGGGCCAACGACCGGCAGTGGAGCTGAAAGGAGCATCGTCATGTTTGTCAAGGGAATCAGTTTCGGGTTTATGGCCCGCAACGGCTATTACCGCAGCCCGGAAGGACGGCGGGAGATCGAAAATATCTGCGCGCTCGGCGTGAACTGGGTCGCCCTGATCGCGACCGTCATGCAGGACACCTGGTATTCGACGAAGATGTACCACGACTTCGCGTTCTCTCCCTCCGACGAGGAGCTCGCCGAGACCGTGAAAACCTTCAAGGCACATGGCATCAAGGTGATGCTGAAGCCGATGATCGAGTGCCACGACAGCATCTGGCGCGGAAACATCAGTTTCCCCGAAAAGCAGATGATGATTCAGGGCATCGAAACCGACTACTGGGGCGAATGGTTCCGCAACTATTCGGACTGCATGGCGCACTACGCCCGCTTTGCCGAAGATCACGGCATCGAGCTCTTCTGCGCCGGATGCGAGCTTATGGGCTGCGAGCCGCGCGAGGAACACTGGCCCGGCGTCATCGAGCGGATCCGTTCGATCTATCACGGCCCGGTGACTTACAATGCGAACCAGTATTTCCCCGGCAGCCCGTTCGTGCGCAAGTGGTTCAGCCTGCTCGATCTGCTCGGCGTGAGCTTCTACACCGGCACGCCGCGGCCGAATCCGACGCCGGACGAGATTGCCGCCGACCTCCGGCCGAACGTCGACGCACTCGCGGAAGTGGCCCGGGAGACCGGTGTGCCGCTCTTCTTCGCCGAATGCGGAGCGCGCTCGGTCGAAAAGGGGACCGAGCAGCCGTGGATGTACTCGAATTCCGGCGCTTACGACGGGATGGCCCAGGCGAACTATCTCGAGGGCGTGGTCAAAGCTTTTACGCCGCGCCCCTGGTGGCACGGACTCATGTGGTGGAAGTGGGACGAGCAGCAGAAGCGCCCACACTACGTGCAGCCGGGCGGCGACACCGGTTTCACGATCCACGGCAAGCCTGCCGCCGAAGTCATGCGCCGCTGGTGCGCGGAGGGAGGCGACCGGTGAAGCTCGGGATGATGCTGCCGGTCAAACCGGATATCAAATGGACGCTCGCCCGTCAGATCGGCATCGAATATGCGGTCACCAAAGCCGCGCCGGAACTCTCCGGGCAGCTGCCGCCGTGGGATTTCGACTCCCTGCGGCAGACCGTCCGGCGTTTCGAAGAGCATGGTTTCCGGCTCTATGCGCTCGAGGGTGACGAGTTCGATATGGGCCGGATCAAGCTCGGACTGCCCGGGCGCGACGAGGATATCGAGCATTATCGCATGATGTTGAAGAATATGGGGCGTCTCGGGCTCCGGCTGCTGTGCTACAATTTCATGGCCGGAGTCGGCTGGTTCCGCACCCGTTTCGACCGTCCGGAGCGGGGAGGGGCGCTGACCAGCGAGTTCAACCGGGCCGACCTGCCGCCGGAACCGGAAGCGGTCATCACGCAGGAAGAGCTCTGGCGGAACTATGAATATTTCATCCGCGCCGTCGTTCCGGCCGCCGAGGAAGCGGGCGTGCTGCTCGGGCTGCATCCGGACGATCCGCCGATTCCGCAACTGCGCGGATACGGCCGCATTTTCATCTCGGCCGACGCTTACCGCCGCGCTCTGTCGATCGTCGACAGCCCGAATCACGGCGTGACCTTCTGCCAGGCGACATTCCGCGCGATGGGGGAGGACGTCTTTGCGCTTGCCGCCGAATTCTGCCGGAAAAAGAAGCTCTTCTTCTTCCATTTCCGTGACATCGAGGGGAATGCGGAGTGCTTCCGCGAAACCTTCCACGATAACGGGCCGACCGATATGGCATCTCTTCTGAAACTGCTGAAGGACAACGGATTTGATGGACTTCTCCGCCCGGATCACACGCCGACCCTCGCGGGCGAGAGCAACGACAATCCCGGTTACGAAATGCAGGGCAATTTGTTTGCCGCCGGTTATATCCGCGGCATTCTCGACGCATTGAACCTCTCATAACGATAAGGAGATGGTATGTCAATACCATACGAAATATTAACACTGCCTTTCTCGGAGGTGTGAGTACGGCGGAGCCGCACGGAATACCGGAGACGAGCACGACACTGCGTGTCGGGCATGGTCTTTTGAGACGAGCACGACACTGCGTGTCGGGCATGGTCTTTTGAGACGAGCACGACACTGCGTGTCGGGCATGGTCTTTTGAGACGAGCACGACACTGCGTGTCGGGCATGGTCTCTTCAGAGAGCGGGGCCCTCGAAAAGTATCATCCGTCGCGCAAGCGCTGTGGATGACAAGCCCGACTTGTCCTCCGCAGCCTCGGCGAAGGAGGAAGGGTGGCAACTTTTTGGAAAAATATCAACAATGCCTTTCTCGAAGGTGTGAGTACGGCGGGGCCGCACGGAACACCGGAGAGCGGGGCCCCCGAAAAGTACCCGAAGCTTTTGGGCTGTAAGCCCAAAAGACCCGAGGCCCGTGGCCGAAGGGTGGCAACTTTTTGGGGAACAATAGGAGGATACAGGATGACGGAATACAAGGCTCCGCAGCTTTCGCAGGCGGAAATCGACGAGGCGTTCTCCGACGCCTACCGGGCGTTGTGGAACGACGACGAGCAGCGGCGGATCGACGCCGACATCGAAAAGCATCGCAAGGCCGACGGGCTGTTTCAGTTGCCCGCTTCCGCCGCCGGACGCGAAGTCAGGGTCGAGCAGTTGTCGCACGATTTCGTTTTCGGCGCACACATTTTCAACTTCGACCAGCTCGGCTCCGACGAGCGCAACGCGCGCTATAAAGAGCTTTACGGCACGCTCTTCAACTCCGCGACGATCGCGTTCTACTGGAAGCAGCTTGAACTGGAGGAGGGGCGTCCGCGCTTCCGCGCGGAATACCGCGATACGGCGGAGTTCTGGAATCGCTGCGGCGACCCGCAGCGCCAGCCGCACTGGCGCCGCCCCGCGGTCGATCCGGTCGTGGAGTTCTGCCTGTCGAAGGGAATCCGGCTGCACGGGCACACGCTCGTGTGGGGCAGCAACCGCTGGCAGATTCCGGACTGGCTCATCAACAAAATCCCGTTCGATTACCTGAAAAAAGCGAACCTCGAGCACAATCCGAAGGATAATACGCTGCTCAGCGAAGCGACCGGGTGCGCATTCGAAGGGATGAGCGCGAAGGAGATGGAGAAGGCGCTTCCCGAATACACGACGCTCATCAACACGCTGACGGCGAAACGCATCATCGAAATCGCGATGCGGTACGGCGATAAAATCGACAGCTGGGACGTCGTCAATGAGAGCGCCGGGGACTTCGGCAGAGGCGGCATGGTTCCCGGCTCGAAGCTCTGCAAAAGCTGGTACGGCCCGATGCCGGGCGACTACACCTTCCGCGGCTTCAAGATCGCCGAAGGGGTCTTCCCGCCGGAGGCGAAGCTCAACATCAACGATTACAACCTCGGCGAGGATTATGTGCGGCAGGTGCGCAGCTTGCGTGCCCGCGGCTGTAAAATCGATATCATGGGGGCTCAGATGCACCTGTTCGATCCGCAGATCTGCCGGGATATCGCCGACGGGAAAAGCCTGGTGCAGTCGCCGCGCGAGGTCCGCGAGACGATCGGGCGCATCGGCCGGGCCGGGCTGCCGATTCATCTTTCGGAGATCACGATCACTTCCCCCGGCGGCGACCGGCGCGGCCAGGTCGTGCAGGCGGAGATCGCCCGCAACCTCTACCGGCTCTGGTTCAGCCTCGAGCCGATGATGGGAATCACGTGGTGGAATGTCGTGGACGGCTGCGGCGCGCCGGGCGAACCGGCGGTTTCCGGCCTCTTCACGCGCGACATGGAGCCGAAGCTTTCGTATTTCGCGCTCGACGGCCTCATCAACCGGGAATGGCGCACGAACACGGTCTGCACGGCCGATGCAGATGCGCTTGCGGCCTTCCGGGGATTCCGGGGCCGTTACCGCCTGAGCTGGGCCGGTGCGGACGGCTGTGAGGAGTCGCTGATCTGCCATCTCAAATGAGGACTGTCTTCAACGGATTCCATAACCATAACGAAGGAGAAATGAAAATGCCGTCACTGCAGGACATGAGACAGAAAGCGAAAGAGGCCGGGCTGATGAAGCTCGACCGGCTGATCGCGACCCGCCAGCACATCCCGGCCAATGAATTCCCGGTGCCGCTTACGGAACTCTGCGAGCGTTACGAAAAGCTTTATACCGGCTGCATCAACGACGTCATGCGCGAACTGTGCCTGCTGAATCAGAATCTGCCGTCGGAGATCATGCCGCTGCGCGACGAGATGACCGTCTGCGGCGAGGCGTTCACCGTGAAGAGCGCCCCGAACGTGATGATCGAGGGCGAGATGACCTTCCGCGCCCAGATGCTCGACGAAATGAAGCCGGGCGGTCTGGTCGTCTGGGACACTTCCGAGGACACCGAGGCTTCGCTGTGGGGAGGCGTGATGACCGCTACCGCCATTTCGAAAGGCATCCGCGGCGCGGTCATCTCCGGCGGAATCCGCGACACGAAGCAGATTCTCGAGCAGAAGTTTCCGATTTTTTACAAGTACCGCACCAGCAACGGTTCGCTCGGACGCTGCATGATCACGCACTATCAGGTTCCGGTGCGGATCGGCAAGGTGACCGTCCGTCCCGGCGACATCATCTTCGGCGACATCGACGGCGTCTTGTGCATCCCGCGCGAAATCGCCTATGACGTGCTGCTGCGCGCTGAAGGGATCGAACGCAACGAAATCGATATTTTCTCCTGGGTCCATCAGGGGGATTCCATCGCCGAGATCATTGAAAAGGGCGGCTACTTCTGAGGCGGGCAACGGCATGAACAACTTTATCTCATCGATGTTCGACCTCTCCGGCCGGACCGCGCTGGTGACCGGTTCGAGCCGCGGCATCGGCCGTGCGATTGCGGAAACGTTTTCGCGGGCCGGCGCGAGGGTGCTGGTGCACGGCTGCCGGGAGAGCGATGTGCTGCGCGAGGCCGCCTGCGCATGCGGCGGCATTCCGGTCACCGGCGACCTGACGGACTCGGCCGGCGTCGAAGCCCTGATCGAACAGGTCCGCAACGCCGTTCCGGCGCTCGACATCCTCGTGCTGAATGCTTCCGTGCAGCGCTATGTGACGCTCGACGAATTCGACGAAGCCGAGTTTCTGCGCGAGTTTCAGGCCAATGTCGGCGCCGCTTTCCGGCTCGTCCAGGCTTTCGCGCCCGCGATGTGCGAACGGAAGCACGGGCGGATCATCATCGTCGGCAGCGTGAATCAGTTCCGTCCGTCGCCGCGGCTGACCGTCTATTCGGCGACCAAGGCCGCGCTGGTCAGCCTGACCGTCAACGCCGCAAAAAGCTATGCGCCGCACGGGGTAACGGTGAACAACCTCGTGCCGGGAGTCATCCTGACCGACCGCAACGCGGAGGCGCTGAAGAGCGACTCCTACCGCGGCATGATCCTCGGGCAGATTCCGGCCGGCGTGTTCGGGGAGCCCGGCGACTGCGCCGGAGCCGCGCTTCTGCTGGCGTCGGAGGCCGGGCGCTACATCACCGGCATCGAGCTGCCTGTGACCGGAGGCATGCATTTGTAGGCATGCCCGATTTCGGCGGAAAAACTGAAATCTGTCCGGTCGGCGGGCAGATTTTGCGGTTTCGGGTTTGATTCCTGACGGTTTCGTGCTACATTGTATACCATGGTATTCAACTACATGTAATGTTCAGGAATCAACATGAAACCGCATGCCGTATTTTTTTGCCGGAACGAAGAAAGTGTCAAGTATGTCTATACGCCGGAACAAATTGCGGAGATCGGCCGTCTGACCGATCTCCGTCCCGGCGTCTTCCATGAAGAGGCGCTGGAGAAAGGGGAGCTCGGGGATGTCGAGCTCTTTTTCTCGACCTGGGGAATGCCCGCCCTCACGCCGGAGCAGCTGGCCCGTCTGCCGAAGCTGAAGGCCGTTTTTTATGCGGCCGGGGCGACCGACGGTTTCGCCCGTCCGCTTTTCGCACGCAACATCAAGGTATTGAGCGCCTGGCAGGCCAACGCGATTCCGGTCGCGGAGTTCTGCACGGCGCAGATCATGCTCGGACTCAAGGGATATTTCCGCAACACGCGCAGCATCAAATGCCGGGACGACTGGGCGAAGGCGCATGCGATGGCCGGCCCCGGCTGTTACGGGGAGACCGTCGCGCTGATCGGCGCCGGGGCGATCGCCACGCTGACGAAGAAGATGCTCGAACAGAACAACGTCAACGTCATCATCATCCCGTCCCGCGCCGAGCGGCGCACCGTTTCGCTCGAGGAGGCGTTTTCGAAGGCGTTCGTAGTCAGCAACCACCTGCCGAACCGCAGCGACAACATCGGCGTCCTGAACGGAAAGCTTTTTGCGTCGATGCGCGAGGGGGCCGTTTTCATCAATACCGGGCGCGGCGCGCAGGTCAACGAAGCGGAGCTGATCGAGGTGCTTGAGAAGCGGCCGGACCTGACGGCGCTGCTTGACGTCATGCACCCGGAACCCCCCGAGGACGGCTCGAAGCTTTATACGCTGCCGAACGTCAGGCTCTCGACCCATATCGCCGGTTCGATCAATGACGAGGTTCACCGCATGGCCGACTATATGATCGAAGAGCTCAGGCGCTATCTGGCCGGTGAACCGCTGGTTTACGAAGTCAGCGAGTCGATGCTGCTGACGAGCTAGAAGAGATTGCAAGGTTCCGGGAGGGAAGGAATCCGGTCATGAAGAAATTTCTGGTTTTTCTGTTTGCCGTTTTTGCGATGCTGGCCGCATATGCGGCCGAGCTGGACGGGCTGATCGATGCGCGCGCCGAGCTCTGGAAGATGTCCGGCCAGACCGTGATGAAGAATTATCCGGATTTGTTCGTCTGGATGGATCAGGGCAGGACGCGTCTGCGTTATAACGTGAGGGAAAATCGGGCGCCGCTGACGCTGTTCGGGCGACGTGTGCTGGAAGTCATTATCGACGTGAAGGATGAGAAGATCTGCGAACTGAACGTCTCCGTCTACAATCGGGGAGATGCCGGGGAGATTCCGAAGAAAACGTTCGATGCGCTGCTGGACGCTGCCGAAAATCGGCTGGCCGGTCTCGCCGGCCGGGAAAATGTTCCTCAGACGCAGAACGTTTCGGTCGAAGGCTCGCGGATTCGTTCCAAGGTGTGGCGCACGGATGCGTATGATGTGGTCATGCGCTGGAGTTATACCCGGAGCGTACCGGAGTTTCTGGCCATCGACTTCTTTCCGGCCGGCGGCGCGCCGAAATCGCTCCGTGAGGGGCTGAAGACCACGGTCGCAACTTCGGAGCTCGACAAGAGACTGATCAACGATGAGGACGGTTCGCGCTACATGACCGTTCCGATGGTGGACCAGGGGGCGAAGGGGTATTGCGTCGCGGCGACGGTCGAACGGATTCTGCGCTATTACGGTTCGAACATCGACCAGCACATGATCGCCAAGCTGGCCGAATCCGACGCGCAGCGCGGCACGAACATCAACAAGATCGTCGAGGTGCTCGAGGGCAACCAGGTCAAGCTCGGAATCCGTTACAGGAAACTCTATCAGTACAGCGATCTCGACACCTACAGCGATTTCAAGGGCATGATCAACAGCTACAATACGATCGCCCGCCGGATGAAGCTTAAGAAGATCGATTTCAACGACTATGTCTATATCGTCGACCGGACGAAATACCTGTCTTACGGCGCTTTGATGAAGTCGCTCGATTTCAAGGTGTTCCGGGAGCTCCGCAAAAAAGACAAAGGCGACAACAGGGATTTCCTCGAGGCGGTGAAGGAGAACATCGACGAGGGGATTCCGCTCTGCTGGTCGACCTTCATCTTTCCGGGCGTCGGCGGCAGCGGCGGTTCGGAGTTCGGCATGCATATGCGGATCATCACCGGCTACAACACGAAAACCGGGGAGATCATCTACTCCGACAGCTGGGGCGCCGAGCATGAGAAGAAGGTCATGAAGCCCGAAGACGCCTGGGGCATCACAGTCAACCTGATCGCACTTGAGCCGCGCCGCCGGAACGCGAAATAGAGGGGGAATTCCATGAAGCGCGTCTTCCTGCTGTTGCTTCTGGCATTGGGTTTTTCCGCGGCGGGGGCGGAACCGCTCGAACGCAATGGCCGCTGGCCGAGCCCGACGCTGATGAAACGTCACGGCGCGCAGGAGGACCCTTTCGTTTATCTTCAAAAAATCGGAGTCAGAAAGCGTCCGGCCAAACTGGTCTATGCCGGAAGCATGCTGCATTATTGGGACACTGCGGAAAATGTCGATAAGATTCAGAAAAAGATCGAAGATCGGCTGAGATCCCTTTCCAAATCTTTGGCTGACAGTGATTTCTCCGGTTTCAAGAAGGAACTGGAGGCCGGATCGCCGTCGACGGGCCTTTATTACGGTCCCGGGCGGCGCGGCCGGAACGGGCGGAGCTGAGACGATGGAGGCCCGCGGCCGGGGGCCGGTAAAAGGAGATGGTATGTCAATACCATCGAAATATTAACAATGCCTTTCTCGAAGGCGTGAGTACGGCGGAGCCGCACGGAGCACCGTAGAGCGGGGCCCCCGAAAAGTATCATCCGCAGCCTCGGCGAAGGAGGAAGGGTGGCAGCTTTTCGGGGAACATGGGAGAATCTATGCTTGATTTTATCAAGGCGGTTGCGCGTGAGGCGGGCCGCACGGCGATGCAGTACTTCGACGGCGTCCGTCCGAACGACGTTCACGCCAAGGCGTCGCCGAAGGATATGGTTTCGGCGGCGGATGTCGCGGTCGAAGAACTGATCGTCAGCCGTATCCGGGAACGGTTTCCGGGGCACGGCGTTTTCGGCGAGGAGTCCGGCCGAAGCGGAATGCATGCGGAACACACCTGGGTGATCGACCCGATCGACGGTACGCAGTCCTTCATCAAACATCATCCGTATTTCTCGATTTCGATCGCGTATTGCGAAGGCGGCCGCACGACGGCGGGCGTGGTTTACGCTCCGGCGCTCGGGTTGTTGTTTGCGGCGGAGCGCGGCGGCGGAGCGCGGCTGAATGACGAGCCGATCCATACCGCACGCTGTTCGGCGCTCGATGAGGCGGCCTGCGTGACCGGCTTCGGCTGCGTCCGGCTCGGACGCAGGGTGAACAACATCGAATATTTCGCCCGGATCGTTCCGCATCTGCGCGACATCAAGCGCTGCGGTTCGGCCGCGCTCGATCTGGCCATGACCGGCGCGGGCGTCTATGACGCCTATTGGGAAATGGCGCTTCAGCCCTACGATGTGGCGGCGGGCGCGCTGATCGCCGAAGAAGCGGGCGCGCTGGTCCGCGACCTGCACGGCGGTTTCCGCTACCCGGAGGAGGGAGTGATCGCGGCCAATCCGGCGCTGCTGGCGAAACTCCTGCCGTTTTTTCACGACCTGCCGGAGAACCCATGCTGACGCGCGAGCTTCTGCGGTTTCAGCGGCGGAGCGGTTTCCGCCCCGCCTTCGTCGATCCGGCCGAGCCGAAGCTCGTCGAGTTCGCCTCCGAGCTTCTGGCCGCCTACGAGGGCGCGGTCGGGTCGCGGATGCGCCGGGCCGAGCAGGAAGAGCTGGTCGATGTTCTGCTGAAGGGCGCGCGCGACCCGAAACTGGCAGCCGGACTCAACAAGCTGATTCTCGACCGCTGTTCGTTCGACCCTGTGCGTTCCGTCGATTATCCGGCTGAGCGCCGGAGACTGTTCGAAGCGGCCGCCGCGGCGCTTCCGGGCGCCGGCGGCAGCATCGAAGCCTACCGCGAAGCGCTGCTGGCCCGGGAAGGGGCCGGAGAGTTCATGGCCTCCGACATCTACGGGGATTTGCCGGACAACGAGCGGCTGACCGGCTGGCGGCCGCTCTATCCGGCCGAACTTCTGCACCGCTACAATATCGCCCTGGTGCAGGGGCTGCTTGTCTATGCGGACGATCTCGAGGTGACGGCGGCGGATTCGAATCCGGCCGAACTGCGGCGGCTCTTCAAATATCTGCGCTTTTTCCGGCTGCTGGCCGAGATCCGCCGTCTGAAGCCGAAAGGGAAGGGGAAGGTTGCGGTCGGCATGAAGATATCGGGGCCGTTTTCGATCTTTGCGAACACCCGCAAATATGCGCTTCAGCTCGCCGCGTTTTTTCCGGCCCTGGTCAATCTGGAGAGCTGGAGCCTTTCGGCGGAGATCAGGCTCGACGGGCGCGCCGGGGCGCTGAAGCTCGACCAGGGCTGCGGCCTCGTTTCGCACTACCGGAACTTCTCAAGCTATGTGCCGGAGGAGATCCGGATGTTTCACAAGCTCTTCAGAGAGCAGGTGTCCGACTGGAAGATCGTCGGCGAATCGCCGTTCCTCGACGGCGGCGGGCAGGAGATCGTCTTTCCGGATCTGTCGTTCCGGCGCGAGGCCGACGGGCGCACGATTCACCTGGAGCTGTTCCACCGCTGGCACCGCGGCCAGCTCGACCGGCGGCTTGCGCTTCTGGAGCAGAAGCCCGACATGCAGCTGCTGGTCGGCGTCGACCGCGCTCTGGCCGACGATGCGGCGTGGAAGGTTCTGGAAACGGACCATCCGGCACTGGCCGGACGGCTGTTCCGCTTCCGGGACTTTCCCGGCGTCGACCGGGTCCGGCGCGTGCTCGACGCGTTTGCAGAAACCAATTCCGGGGAGAAAAAGAGATGCAGAAAAAGTATGCGAACCTGACGGAACTCCACAAGGATCGGGATCATGTGATCCTGACCGCGCACCGCGGCGCTTCGGCCGATTGCCCGGATAACACGCTGCCGGCCTTCGAACGGGCGGTTGCGGCCGGGTGCGACCTCATCGAATTCGACCTGCGCGCGAGCAGCGAGGGGATTCCGATCGTTCTGCACGATGCGACGCTCGACCGCACTACGAACGGGAAGGGCGAACCAGAGAAGCTGACGCTGGCCGAAATCAAGCGCCTCAATGCTTCTTATGCGGTCGGGGCGGAGCGCTTCGACGAGCCGCGGATGGAAGGCGTAACCGTTCCGACTTTCGAGGAGGTGCTGGCGGCATTTTCACGCCGGACGCTGATGAATATCCAGATCTATGCGAAATCCGACGATGTCCTGCGCGAGATCTGCCGGCTCTATCGCGCTTACGGGATGTACGACCGCGGCTATCTGTCAATCAACAACCGCGAGCAGTTCGACCGGGTGCGCGAACTCGATGCCGGAATCGAAATCTGTTTCCTGCCGGGCTGGGAGAACCGTTCGACCCCCGAGGCGCTGCGGCTCTGCCGCGAACTCGGCTGCCGCTTCGTGCAGCCGGTCAGGGAGACGGTGACCGCCGGAACGGTCGCGCTCTGCCGCGAGCTCGGACTGCGTGAGAACCTGTTTTTCTGCGACGATCCGGCCGAAGCGGTCCGGCTCGCCCGGGAAGGCGTGCGCGGATTTCTGACCAACCGGATCACGGCGATGGCGCCGATTCGATATTAAATGATCGAAGTGAGCTTGCAAAAGGTGCAATTCCGTGATATTTTAATAAGAACACGCTCTAAACAATTTCAGGAGGGTTCATCAACATGAAGATCTATAACTTTGCGGCCGGTCCGGCGATGCTGCCGAAGGCGGTCATGGAAAAGGCCCAGGCCGAATTCACCAACTATCAGAACAGCGGCAGCGGACTTATGGAACTCTCCCACCGCGGCAAGCTTTTCGAGCCGGTTCTGGCCCGTGCCGAGGCGAATGTCCGCGAACTTCTGAACGTCTCCGACGATTATGCTGTGCTGTTCATTCAGGGCGGCGCGAGCATGCAGTTCGCGATGCTGGCGATGAACTTCCTGAACGGCGGCGTCGCCGATTACGTCGACACCGGCGTCTGGAGCTCGAAGGCGCTGAAGGAAGCGAAGATGTTCGGTTCGGTCAACGTCGTCGCGTCGAGCAAGGAGACGAAGTACGATCATATTCCGGCCGAGTCCGAGTGGAAGCGCACGGCCGACGCGGCTTATCTGCACATCACGAGCAACAATACGATCGCCGGCACCCGCTTCACGAAGCTGCCGAAGCCGACGCCGGGTGTGCCGATGCTTTCGGACATGTCGAGCGACATCATGTCCCGTCCGTTCGATATCAATGACTTCGGCATGGTTTACGCCGGCGCCCAGAAGAACCTCGGGCCCTCCGGCATGGCGCTGGTGATTCTCCGCAAGGATCTTGCGGCCCGCACCGACGACAGCAAGGTTCCGACCATGCTGCGTTACAGCACCTACATCGAGAACGATTCGATGTTCAATACGCCGCCGACCTTCGCAATCTACATGCTCGCGCTGGTGACTGACTGGGTCAGGGAGCAGGGCGGCCTCGCGGCGATGGAGAAGATCAACGAGGAGAAGGCGGCCTATCTGTACGATTTCCTCGACAACTCCTCCTTCTACAAGAGCCCGGTGGCGAAGGCGGATCGTTCGATCATGAACGTCGTTTTCCGCACGCCGAGCGAAGAGCTCGACGCCGCTTTCGTGAAGGAAGCGAAGGAGAACGGTCTGACCGAGCTGAAAGGCCACCGTCTCGTCGGCGGCTGCCGCGCGAGCATCTACAATGCGATGCCGATCGAAGGCGTCAAGGCGCTGGTCGAATTCATGAAGAAGTTCGAGCTGGCCAACAAGTAATCTTCGGCATGGCTGCAAAAGCCCGGCTGTTTCAGGCAGCCGGGCTTTTGTGTGTCGCCTTGCGGGATTGCCCCGGCGGACGGGGCAAGTGTGAAAGACGTTGCGATCACCAGGTTTCGGCATGAAGCCGGGCAGAGAATGGAATATCCTGCTGTTGAATGATTCTGGCGTCCGGGGCCGAGTACCCTGCGGCAAGGTAGCACGGCATCCGGTAGCCCTCCGGCGCATGGATCGTTTTCAAGACGTAAGCCTCCTCATTCATGATCGGAATGCGCAATGCACAGCTCAGGCCTTCGGCGGTCGCGGCCAGCAGGATATTCTGAATCAGGCACCAGATCGATGCGAATGAATTCAGGGAACTGATGTCTCGCGGCGCCATCAGATCGGTTCCGCCCCGAAAGAGCGGCAGAATCAGGCACCGGCTTTGCGAAAGCATCTTCACCTGCTTCGGAAGTGCATCGTAATACATGGACTTCTGGCATTCCGTCGCCGTCTCCCAGTGATTGATGATGTCTGTCTGGACTTCCGCGCCGCTGTTGACGTGTTTCAGCACTTCGGCGATGCGCTTCGGGTCGCGGAGGACAACGAAGTGCCAGTCGCGCGCATGATCATGCGATGGAGCTTTCACTCCGGCTTCCAGAATGCGGTTCAGTACATCATCCGGTACGCGTTTGGTCGAGAAGTCGCGAACGGTACGGCGTTTCTGAATGGCTTCATAGAGTTCCACGGTGAAATCCTTTCCTGGTTTATGATTGTGTCCGGTTCAGCTTGTTTCCGCAACTCTCCGGTACGCGGTGCTGCTGATATCTGTTTCGATATGGTTTGTTTCTGTATAATAAATTACTATATAGAAGTATATTTGTCAAGTGTTTTCGGAAAGATTTGTTGAAACAGCCGCGATCGGAACGGCCGGTTGAAAAAATCCTGCCGCAATGCTAAATTACCTTCGGGCCGAAACTTGCGGCGGTGCGGGGAAAGTGCCTCCTGGGCAACATTCAGAGGAGCTGTGCAAATATGAAACTGGGAGCGATCGTGATGGACTGCGGGAATGCCGAGGCGCTGGCCGATTTTTATGCGGAATTTCTCGGATGGGATAAGAGTGTTCAGGAGACCGCCGAAGACCGCTGGGTGATCGTCAATGATCCGGCCATGAAGAATACGCCGCTGGTGTTTCAGGAGGTTTCCGGATATCAATCTCCGGTATGGCCGGCGGAGACCGGACGACAGCAGCAGATGACCCATCTGGATTTTTATGTGGGCTCGCCGGAGGAATTGGAGGAAAAAAGCCGTCTCGCCGAGCGTTGCGGTGCGAAGTTGGCTCCGGTGCAATTTTCCGGGGACTGGCGGGTGTTCCTCGATCCGGCCGGTCATCCATTCTGCCTGATTCCGATTCCGGCGGAAATGATGAAACTGTGATTGGGCGAAGGGCTCGCTTCGCATTGCGGTACCGTTCCTTCCGGAAAGCGTATCATTGCTTCTGATTGTTTTTCCGTTCCGGTCTGTCGGTATTCTTCGCATTTCTTCTGCATTTCCTTCTCTGTGTCTATCGTGTGAAATGCTTTTCAGGCATGTCATGTTATTGAAAATAAGTATTTGCTATTTTCGTATCCTGTTGTAAATTGAATCTCAGGGAAAGCGAAAGGAGGTGGTACGCTTGAAAGGAGTTCCGGCAGAGGAGCTTCCGCATCACCTCCGAAGCTTTTGGACGACGGGTCCTGAATACCGGGGCCGAAGAAACGGCAAGTTTGGAACATAGGAATCTGGATATGCAAAAGAAAACGATTGCTCTTCTGGCCGGCATGCTGCTGTCTGCCGCTGTTCTTCACGCAGAAAATCAAAGGACGAAAATCATGAACAATGCCATTACTCCCCGAAAACTCGAACTCACGCAGGAGTGGGACAAAACCTTTCCGAAAAGCGATCGGGTGAACCATCGCAAGGTCACGTTCGTCAACCGTTACGGCATCACGCTGGCGGCGGATCTGTATGAGCCGAAAAACGCGGACGGCAAATTCGCCGCCGTCGCCGTGAGCGGTCCGTTCGGAGCGGTCAAGGAACAGTGCAGCGGACTCTATGCCCAGACTCTGGCGGAACGCGGTTTCCTTACGATCGCCTTCGATCCGTCGTTCACGGGCGAGAGCGGCGGCATCCCGCGCCGGATGGCTTCGCCGGATATCAATACCGAGGATTTTCAGGCTGCGGTTGATTTTCTCTCCACCCGGCCGAACGTCGATCCCGAACGGATCGGCATTCTCGGCATCTGCGGCTGGGGCGGTCTCGCGTTGAATGCGGCGGCGCTGGATACACGGATCAAGGCCGTGGTCGCCTCCACGATGTACGACATGAGCCGTGTGAGCGCAAACGGGTATTTCGACGCCGCCGATAACGAAAAATCCCGCCATGAAATGCGGCGGAAACTGAATGCGCAGCGCACAAAGGAATATGCGCAGGGATTTTACGAACAGGGCGGCGGAGTGGTCGAACCGCTCCCCGCGGATGCGCCGGAATTCGTGAAGGATTATTACGACTATTACAAGACGCCGCGCGGTTACCACGAGCGGTCGGGAAATTCCAATGACGGCTGGACGGTGACGGGCACGATGTCGTTCCTGAATCAGCCGATTCTCGCGTACTCCAGGGAGATCCGGGCGGCGGTGCTGCTGATTCACGGCGAGAAGGCGCATTCGCGCTATTTCAGCGAGGACGCCTACCGGGACATGTCCTCCTACACGGACTATCGCGACAACAAGGAGCTGCTGATCGTCCCCGGAGCGTCCCATACCGATCTTTATGACGGCGGCGGCAGAAACGCGATTCCGTTCGACAGGCTCGAACGGTTTTTCGGCGAGCACCTGAAAAAGTAAACCGGCCTGAGAGCTTATTCAGGGATAGGCTCTAAGACCGGGGAGTTTCCCCGGCCAGGTAACGCGCGACGGTGCGGCGGTCGAGCCCGAGCTGCCCGGCGGCTTTGAGACGGCTGCCGGAGCGGCGGACCGCGACTTTCACATAGAGGCGCATGAGCTCCTCGGCCGTCAGGCCGCAGCGTCCGAGAGCGTTTTCCAGCTCGGTGCCGCCGCTCTGCTGTGCATCTCCCGGCGTGTAGCAGCCCCGGATTACGAGATTGCGGACGCACTGCTCGAGTTCGCGTACATTGCCGGGCCACGGGTAAGCGCTGCCGAGATTGCGGACGATCCACTCCATCGCTTCAGGCACGAAGCGTTTCGCTTCCTCCTCGCCGAGCAGCCGTGCCGCGGTGATGTCGACGAATTTTTCGAGTTCGCCCGGTTCCCCGCCGGTCAGGTCGCGCAACGGAACCGTGCGGATCACGTCGCTGCACAGCCGGTAATAAAGGTCGTGACGGAACACGCCCTCGCGGCACGCCCCGGCGAGGTCGCGGTTGGTCGCGGCGATGATTTTGCCGGCGAATTCGCGCTCGGCATTGTCTCCGAGCCGCTGGAAACGGCGGGTCTGGAGCACGCGCAGCAGCTTGACCTGCACTTCGGCGTTGATTTCGCCGATTTCATCGAGCAGGACCGCGTCGGAGGGATCGCACGCTTCGAGGTAGCCGATCCGGTCCGCCAGCGCTCCGGTGTAGGCTCCTTTGCGATGGCCGAAGAGTTCCGACTCCAGCATGGTCTGCGGCAGGGCGGAAAGGTGGACCGGCCGGAAGCAGTCCGGGTAGGCGGTACGGAATTTCCGGCTTTTCGCATCGAACGGAATATACTGCGAAAGCGCGATCGCCCGGGCGACCAGCTCCTTGCCGGTGCCGGATTCGCCGGTGATCAGCGTGTTGATCTCCTGCATGCGGTCGTAGAGCGCGCGGTGGTAGCGGTAGATATCCACTGTGAAGAGCGACTGCCAGATTCCGGCGCGCAGCTTGCCGGCTTCGAGCGTGCCGCCGATGATGAAATCGAAGATGTGGTGGAAGGCGCGGTGGATCTGGAAGTAGATCGCAAATGTCCGCTCCGGGTCGTAGCTGCACCGGAGTCTCCGGCCGGGCCGGGAGAGGAAATGGTCGAAGTCGGCAGCGAACTTTTCGTAGCAGTCGAAACGGGTCTCCTCCGGATTCCGCAGCATCTGCCCGGTCATCTCCGCGCGGTATTTTTCGAACAGGTGGTAGATGACCACCGGTTCGGCGATGTCCCGGGCGCGGGCGTCGAGTTCGACACCGGGCGCATCGGCGCGCCGGCGCAGCTCAAGCGCCCAGTGTTCGACGAGCCGGCCGAGCTCGGCGACGTCTTCGCGGGTGCCGCGCAATCCGTCGTGCATGTTCCAGACCCGGCGTTCCGGGGCAGGGGGACGGCCGAGGATGATCTCCTCGAGCTCGAGTCGTTCCGGGGTGAACGGATTCGTATAATTGAGCTTCCCGATCGCCCGCAGCAGCGGCGCTTCGGCTTCGGTGTACAGTTTCATATTCCTCTCCGTGTTTCCGGAATACGATAGCATCTGTACATGAAATGTCAAGCGTTGTGCATAAAATGTTTTTCTCCGGATCGATGGCAGGAGAGACGATTCTTTGCCGATTCTTTTGGATTCCAGATGGTTATGTGCTTGTCACCATATTTGGCACGCCGTTTGCTGTTCTGTTGACAAGTTCCCGAAAAACAACAGAAAGGGTTGAACGATGAAACAGAAATGCAGATGCTTCGGAATGCTCTCGGCGCTGGTCATGACCTGCTCGTCCGCAATGGCGGCAGGAACGCTGACTCCGGCCGGGTCGGGACAGAAGCCCGCCGAGATCCTGAGCCACGACGTCCGGGTCGTGATCAACAACGGTTTTGCGATGACCGAGGTGACCCAGCGTTTCCGGAATCCGAACGCGGAGACGGTAGAGGCGGTTTACGCGTTCCCGGTGCCGAGCTCCGCCAGCCTCTCCGAGGTTTCCGTGCAGATCGGCGAGCGCACCATCAATGGTGAAGTTCTGGCGAAGGAGGAGGCGAAGCAAGTCTACGACGAAGAGAAGGAGAGGGGAAACAGCGCGGCGCTGGCCGGGAAGCAGGCGTTTTACGACTTCCGCTTTTCGGTTGCGAACCTGAAGCCGCAGGAAGAGGCGCTGGTCCGCTTCGTCTACTATCAGCCGCTTGCGGCCGATACCGGCGTGGTCCGCTATGTCTATCCGCTCGAGGAGGGGAACACGCGGGATGCGGCGGCGGCTGATTTCTGGAGCGGCAGCAGCCGGGTCGAAACGAAGGCCACGCTCCGGATGACCGTCAAATCGGCCTGGCCGCTGACTTCGGTACGGACGCCGAACCTGCGCCCGCTCTCCGAGAAACTCGCGCTTGCGGACGGCGCCGCCGAGCTCGAATATGAACTCGGCAGCGAACTCGGCCGGGACTTCGTTTTTTATTATCAGCTCGCCGAGCTGCCGGGGCGGCTTGAAGTCGTGCCGTACCGCGCTGCCGGAAAACCCGGCACTTTCATGATGGTCCTGACTCCCGGAACCGACCTGCGGCGGCTCGATTGCGGCGCCGACTACATTTTCGTGCTCGACGTGTCGGGCAGCATGCACGGCGACAAGCTCCGGACGCTCTGCGACGGCGTGGCGCAGAGCATCGGCTCGATGCGCGGGAACGACCGGTTCCGCATCGTGACCTTCAACCAGCAGTCGCGGGAAGTGACCCGCGGCTGGGTCGCCGCTTCGCCGGACGGCATCCGGGAGTGGACGCGCCGCGTCTCCGAGCTCAAGGCGAACGGTTCGACCAATCTCGAGGCCGGTATCCGCACCGCCCTCGGCGGCATCGACGCGGACCGCGTGACCAGCCTCATACTCGTGACCGACGCAGTGACCAATACCGGCGAAGTCCGGCCGGAAGAATTCGCGAAGCTGATGCGGCAAAAGGACATCCGCGTCTTCGGGTTCCTGATGGGCAACAGCGCGAACTGGCCGCTGATGCGGACCATCTGCGATGCCTCCGGCGGTTTCTATGCGGGCGTGTCGAACTCCGACGACATCATCGGGCAGATTGCGCTGGCGAAGGAGAAGGTCATCTACGAGGCGCTGCACGATGTGAAGCTTTCGCTTTCCGGCGTCAAGACCTTCGACGTGAACCATGCCGGGGCGAAAAAGCTCTATCGCGGCCGGCAGCTTGTGGCGTTCGGGCGCTATGCGGCGGGCGGCGAGGCGGAGTTCACCATGACCGCGAAGATTTCGGGCCGCGAGGAGACCTACCGCTGCCGGGTCCGGCTGCCGGACGTTGATGAGGACAATCCCGAGCTTGAACGGCTCTGGGCGCTCGATCGCATCGAACTCTTCGAGGATCTGAAGAATTCCGGCGTGCTTCCGGCCGACGAGGCGAAGCCGGTCATCCGCCAGCTCGGGATCGATTATCAGCTGGTGACCGGCGAAACCTCGATGGCGGTCCTCTCCGACGAGGCGTTCCGGGCGTACGGCATCGAGCGCCGCAACGCCGTGCGCACTGCCGCCGAACACCGGGCGCAGAGCCGCCGCTCTCAGGAGCCGGTGAAGAATTACCGCGTCGATATTCCGGCCGCGGGGAACCCGCCGCTCGACTGCCGGTCGAACGGCGGGGAAAACAACCTCTTCAAGCTCTCCGCGCCGAGACTCGGCGGCGGGGCGATCGCGCCGGTTCCTGCCCTGTTCGTCATCGTGCTCGGGGTTGCCGGCTGTATCGCTCTTTGCAGCAGGCGGTAAGCGGGTGGAAGGAAACGGAGGATTCTTATGAAAAAGTCGATTGTCGAGCTCTTCACTTACGCCGCTGCGGCTTCGTTTTTCGCCTTGCCGCCTTACGGACTGGCGGCACACTGGTACGGGGTCGTACTGCTGGCGGTCTCCGTGCTCCCCGCGGTCGGCATGTCGCTGCTGCTGACGAAGTTCTGCCGCTCCGGAATCCCGGCGGCAGTGCGTTTTGCCCCGGTCGCGGCCGGCTGGTTCGCGCTCGCTTTCGCAAACCGGCATCTGGCCGGCAGCGGAACCGCCTCCGGAGCGTTCGGGCTGACGGTTGCGCCGCTTGCCGTGGCGGTCACCGTCATGCCGGCGGCCTGCTATGCGCTCTACTGGCTGGAACGGAACGAGGCGCTGGCGAACCGGATCGTCAATGCGGCGCGCCTGCCGCTCGCGGCGGTTGCGCTGATGGCGCTCGTCATGGCGTTTCCGTCGATCGGCACGGCCATGATGTTCCGTCCGGGGGCCGCGCTGTTCCCCGGGGGATGGCGGATGCTCGGCTGTCACTTCGTTCACTTCGGCTGGGACCATTTCGCCTGGGACGGCGCGGTGGTGCTGGCGGTCGGGACGATGCTCGCCGTCCGGCGCGGCGAACTTTTCTTCTGCCGGCTTTTTCTCGCTTCGCTGCTCTGGTGCGGCGCCGGAGTCGCCGTCTTCGGGCGCGGCTACGACCTCTATTGCGGCTCCTCCGGAATCGGCTGCGCGCTGGCGGCCGCACTCGCGGCTGACTTCATCCGCTCCGGCGGAGGAACGCTGCGTCGGGCATCGGCCGCTGTCCTGGCCGGAATCGCCGGGAAGGCGGTTTTCGAGCTGGCGTCCGGCGAGACGCTGTTTGTTCCGGGGACGGAATTCGAGCCGGCCGCCGCCGCTCACCTGGCCGGTATGCTCGCCGGAGTCTGGCATGCGCTGCCGCGCCGCAAACTGCGGATCGTCCGCAGATATCTGGCCGCGCGCCTCCGGGGCTTGAAAAAGGGGGATTCCGGTGATATACTTCATGAATTGAACAAGATATGGAGTTTGTGATCATGCTGAAACGTTCCGAAATCAACCGAAGCATCGAAATCGCCCGCCGGGTATTCGCCGCCAACGGGCTGCACTTGCCGGAGTTCGCCTTCCGCAGCGTGGCGGAGTGGGACCGCGCCGGGCACGAGTGCGACGAGATCCGCGACTGCATGCTGGGGTGGGATGTGACCGACTTCGGCTCCGGCGATTTCCGGAAGACCGGCCGCACGCTTTTCACGCTGCGGAACGGCCGCCGCAACGATCCGCGTTACCCGAAAAGCTATGCCGAGAAGTTCATTCTCGACCCCGATTTTCAGTGCGCGCCGGCCCACTTCCACCGCAGCAAGCGCGAGGATATCATCAATCGCGGGAAAGGGTTCATCGTCCTTGAGCTGACCGCCTCCGATCCGGACGGCAATCCGGCGGGCGGCAGCCTGACGGTCGCAGTGGACGGTATTTCGCGCACGATCCCGTCCGGTTCGCGCGTCCGGCTCAAGCCCGGCGAGAGCATCTGCCTCGTGCCCGGCACGATCCACCAGTTCTGGGGGGAGGGGCCGGACGGAATCCTGATCGACGGTGAGCGCTACGGCGTCTCCGGCGAGGTCTCCAGCGTCTGCGACGATATTTCGGACAATGTCTTCATCCACGGCGGCAACCGCTTCCCCGGCATCGACGAGGACGAAGAGAAAATCTGCTATCTCTGCAACGAATATCCGGCCGCCTCCGCGGATTGAAATATCCCGGAAAAGTCCGGCCGGGCAATTGAAAACTCCGGAATTCATGATATATTAAATCCGATAACCATTATCGTTTTTTTTGAGAGAGGCGGATTTCTTCATGGATTTCAAGAACGGCGCATGGACTGCCGAAGTCAATGTCAGAGATTTTATTCAGAACAACTACACTCCGTACGACGGCGACCGGGATTTCCTTGCGCCGCCGACGGAGCGGACGCTCGAACTGTGGCGTATTCTGTCGGAGCGCATGAAGCTGGAACGCGAGCGCAACGGCGTTTACGACATCGACGAGAAGACCATTTCGACCATCACCTCGCACGAGGCCGGCTACATCGACCGGGAGCTTGAGACGATCGTCGGGCTTCAGACCGATGCTCCGCTGAAGCGGGCGATCATGCCGTTCGGCGGCTTCCGGCTCATCCACACCGAGCTCGAAGCTTACGGGCGGAAGATGGATCCGGCCGTCGAACATGTTTTCGAATACCGCAAGACCCACAACGACGGCGTGTTCGACGTCTACACCGACGAGATGAAGAAGGTGCGCCACGCCGGCGTCATCACCGGGCTGCCGGACAACTACGGGCGCGGCCGGATCATCGGCGACTACCGCCGCGTGCCGCTCTACGGCGTCGATTTCCTGATCGAAGCGAAGAAGCAGGCGAAGCGCGAGGCGGTCGCCGACGTGATGGATTCGGATATGATCCGCAAGCGCGAGGAGATCGCCGAGCAGATCAAGGCGCTCGGCGAGCTCAAGGCGATGGCCGCCAAATACGGCTTCGATATCTCGCGCCCGGCGCAGGATACGAAAGAGGCGATCCAGTGGCTCTACTTCGGCTATCTGGCCGCGGTCAAGGAGCAGAACGGCGCGGCGATGTCGATCGGCCGCATCTCGACTTTTCTCGACTGTTACGCCGAGCGCGACCTGGCGGGCGGGAAATATACGGAAGAGGAGATTCAGGAGTTCGTCGACCACTTCATCATGAAGCTGCGGATCGTCCGTTTCCTGCGGACTCCGGCTTATGACGAGCTGTTCAGCGGCGACCCGACCTGGGTGACCGAGTCGGTCGGCGGCATGTCGCTCGACGGGCGGCACATGGTCACGAAGATGAGCTACCGCTTCCTGCACACGCTCGTGAACCTCGGTCCCGCGCCGGAACCGAACCTGACCGTGCTGTGGAGCGTGAAACTGCCGGAGAATTTCAAGAAGTTCTGCGCCGACATTTCGATCGGGACTTCGTCGATCCAGTACGAGAACGACGACCTGATGCGGGTCAAGTTCGGCGACGACTACGGCATCGCCTGCTGCGTCTCGGCCATGCGGATCGGCAAGCAGATGCAGTTCTTCGGCGCGCGCTGCAACCTTGCGAAGGCGCTGCTTTACGCGATCAACGGCGGCCGTGACGTGAAGTGTAACAACGAGCAGATCGGCCCGGCGATTCCGTTCCTCGGCGGCGGCGAGTATATCGACTACGACGAGGTCATGCGGAATTTCGAGGAGATCACCGACTGGCTTGCAAAGCTCTATATCGATACGCTGAACATCATCCACTACATGCACGACAAGTACTGCTATGAGCGGATTGAAATGGCGCTGCACGACGAAGATATCGTCCGTACGATGGCCGGCGGCATCGCCGGGCTCTCGGTGCTGGCGGACAGCTTTTCGGCGATCCGGTACGCGAAGGTCAGGCCGGTGCTGAACGATGCCGGCCTGGTCTGCGACTTCATCACCGAGGGGGATTTCCCGAAGTTCGGCAACGACGACGAGCGGGTCGACCGGATCGCGGTGGATATCGTCAAGTCGTTCGAACAGAAGCTGGCGCGGCACAAGGCGTACCGCAATGCGAAGCCGACCATGTCGATCCTGACCATCACCAGCAACGTCATGTACGGCAAGAAGACCGCTTCGACGCCGGACGGGCGCAAAGCCGGCGAGCCGTTCGCGCCGGGCGCGAATCCGATGCACGGCCGCGACGTGAACGGCGCGGTCGCCTCCCTGAAGTCGGTCGCCAAGCTGCCGTACGACTATGCGGAGGACGGAATCAGCTACACTTTCTCGATCGTGCCGGATTCGCTCGGCCGGACGCCGGAGGAGAAGCGGTCGAACCTGATCTCTCTGCTCGACGGCTACTTCTCGGAGCATGGCCATCACCTGAACGTGAACGTGCTGCAGCGCGAGATGCTGCTTGATGCGATGGAGCACCCCGAAAAGTATCCGCAGCTTACGATCCGGGTTTCCGGCTACGCCGTGAACTTCATCCGCCTGACCCGCGAGCAGCAGCTCGACGTGGTCAACCGGACGTTCCACAGCCGGTTCTGAGCGATGGCGGAGGTCTCCGGCAGGATTCACTCGGTGGAGAGTTTCGGGACGCTGGACGGCCCCGGCGTCCGCTACGTCGTTTTCCTGCAGGGGTGTCCGCTGCGCTGCCTCTACTGCCACAACCCGGATACCTGGGCGACCGGCGGCGGAACGGAGACGACGGTGCCGGAGCTGATGCGCCGGATCGAATCGTGCCGGAATTTCATCCGTTCGGGGGGCGTGACGCTTTCGGGCGGCGAACCTCTGATGCAGCCGGATTTTTCCCGCGCGCTTCTGGAGAGCTGCCGCGAGGCGGGGTTCCACACGGCGCTCGATACGGCGGGCTCCTTTCCGCTTGCCCGCTCCCGCGCGGTGATCGATGCGGCGGATCTGGTGCTGCTCGACATCAAGGCGCTCGACCCGGAGCTCTGCGTGAGGCTGACCGGCAGAGACGGCGGCAATACGCTTGCGACGCTGGATTGGTGCGAGGAGAGCGGCAAGCCGGTCTGGATTCGGCATGTGCTGGTGCCGGGCCTGACGCTGGACCGTGCGAGACTCGAAGCGCTCGCCGCTTATCTGGAGCCGTACCGCTGCATCGGGAAGGTGGAGCTTCTGCCGTTTCACAAGATGGCGGATTTCAAGTGGAAGGCGCTCGGCCTGGAAAACCGCCTGGCCGACACGCCGGAGCCGGAGGCGGCGGCGCTGCGGGAAGCCGAATCCCTGTTTTCCGGCAGAAGCCGGGACTGCCGACAGCCGTAAGCGGTGCCCCATTGCTGTTCCGGCAACCGCCGGTTGACCGGTCATAACGGATCACTCGCTCAGGCCGTCACACTTCGGAAGGAATCCGCCGTTTCCGCTCCGCCTCGTGCCGGTACGGTACGGAAGATCCGGGAGGAGTGCGGGACGAGATGGACCTCGCCGCAGAGCTCCCGGATTTCGCCGTTGCGGAGGTCGCGGCCGTACCGGCAGTCGTCGAGACGGCAGGTGCGGTGCTCGCAGCTCCGGTTGAAAACGCCGACCGCTTCCGAACCGTCCGCCAGCGGCTTGCGGTAGACGAGAATGCCGTTGCCCCGGTTTTCGACGGAGGGCGGAGCCGCCAGCGGGTCCTGATTGATTGCGATCAGGCCGTCGTTGGTCAGCAGCCGGAAAGTCGCTTCGTCCATTCCGGCGATGTCGCAGCTCAGCAGCAGCGGCGCGGAGAGGAGACACCAGAGAGCGAATTGCGTGCTCTGCTCCTCGCGGGTCAGCCGGGAAGGCGTATAGGACGGATTCGGGCTGTTCGGAATCCCGATCGATCCGATCTGCAGCATGTCGGGGTCCGGGAAACGGCCGGGACCCGTCGCCCGGCGCCATGCGGCGGGGTGGTCGAAACCGATGGCGGCAACGCTCTCCCACTCGTCCCGGATGTCGCCCGTGACGCGGCAGAGCTGGGCGCAGCCGAGCAGCTCCGCCGCGTCGGCCGCCGGAGCGTTGTTCGAGAGACTCAGCACGATGTCCCGTCCGCAGCGGCGCAGCTCATCGGCCATGCGGCGCGCGGTCGGGAGGTCGTTCGGGTGCCAGTCGACCTTCACGAAGTCGACCCCCCATTCGGCCCACTGGCGCACATCGTCGCCGAACCGCCATTCCGGGCCGGGCCGGTCGGCGCCGAGGCTGTGGAGTCCCGGGTAGCGGCCGAATACCTGATTCGGCTGAAGCCGTTCCGGCTCCGGCAGGAACAGCCGTTCTTCGCGTCCCCGGTCGGTGCTGCCGCCGCGGAATCCGGCATAGGTGCCGATCCACGGCGTCGAATAGAGGCCGAACCGCAGCCCGAGGCTGTGGATGTAGTCGGCCAGCGCTTTCATGTCGGGGAAGCGTTCGTTTCCCTGGAGCGCGCCGTATTTTCCGCCGCGCACGCCCTGCCAGCAGTCGTCGATGTTCACGAAATTCCAGCCGTGGGCGGCGAGTCCGCGTTCGACGAGTGCGCGTGCCGTTTTCCGGATTCCTGCATCGCTGACGCCCTCCGAGAAGCAGTACCAGCTGTTCCACCCCATCGGCGGGGTCAGCTGGATTCCTTCCCCGGCGATCAGCCTGATCGTGCAGCGGGAACGCCCGGCGGGATTTTCGGCCTCGAATTCGACCGGATAAATTCCGGGGCGCCCGATCCGGCCGGAGAGTACGCCGGCCGCGGCGTCGAACCCGGTTCCCGGCGGCGGATTCGTGCAGTCCAAACTCAGTCGTTCCCCTTCGACGGGGAGGGCCAGAAAGAAATCGCTGCCGGGCCGTACGCCGAAAACGGCCGGAGCATGAAAGCGGGGCGGATGAAACATTCTGCTCATACTGTCACTTTGCCATCAGGGTGACCTGCGGGCTGTTCTTCCGTTCGCCGCCGATTCCGGTTTTGGCGAAATGGTACATCCAGCCCTTGCGGGTCGGTTCCCCGTCGTTATCGTTGATGCAGAAGGAGAAGGAAAAATTCATTCCGGCCCGGAACACTTCGCCCGGTTCCGGGAAAATTTCGAGATCGTAAACGGTCCGGGCACCGTTTCTGGCGATATCCAGCTTCATCTGCTTTCGGCCGGTCTCCCCGTCATGGCAGTAGAGAATACTCTTTCCGCCGATCAGCGCGAGGTCGTAAAGCCGGCCGTCGAACCAGAACTGAACGGAGTCTCCGCTCCAGGCGAATGCGGGCTCGCTGTTGCTGACATGCCGGTCGTCGGCGACGTCCCAGCGCATTTGGATCGCTTCCGGCGACCAGCCCCAGGAGAAGCGGCAGCTCAGGTCATCCGGACCCAGCCAGGTTTCCAGAATGTTATGATCCGGCACGTAATTTCCGCGTTCCTTCAGCTCGGCTTCCAGCGGCAGTCCCTCCCGGGCGCTGCCGGGGGCGATTTCCGGAATCCCGATCCAGTTCAAACGGTATTCGGTATGCGACGATGCTCCGAGTGCGGAAACGGCGACATCGATGAAATAGAATTGGTTTTTCCGAACTTTCACTTTATCGTTGAACAGAACCGTGAAACTTTCCGTGCTTTCCGGGGCGAGCGTGACGTTTCGCCGGCTGTCGCTGTTCCAGCTTGCCGGAAGCCGGAGCACTGTTTCTGTTGCCAGCGGAACCTTCAGCAGGTTCCGCAAATCGACGCGGATTCCCGGCCGACCGCCCTGAAAGAATGCCCGGACCGAACTTGCGACCGGGGACCTGACTGTTCCGGAGCAGCTTTGGAATGCAACCGTTTTTCCCTCCGCCTCCAGCACCGCATCGCAGCGGAACGGCGTCTCTGAAGAGAGCAGGTCCGGCCGGAGTTCCAATTCCAGTTGCCGCCGCTCCTTCGGGCGCAATATAAGCTCCTGCCGCGCCTCCGGGATTTCCCACTGGCGCGAACCCGTAAGCTTCAGCACCGCACGCAGTTCCCGCCTTCCCGGGTTGCAGACCGTCAGGGCAATCCGGTTCGATGTACCCGCAACCGGAGAAACTTCCCCGGCGAACTCCAGCATGGCGGGGAGAAGTTCGAATTTCTTCGGGAGCGTCAAGTAGGAGACGCCGCCGGAGGGAACGCCGACACACCCGTCAACCGGAGTCAGGACGGTCTCCCGGCCGAATCCGTCCGTATGGGTCAGCTGTTTCGAGTCCGTCCGGAAAGTGACGCCTTTTTCACTCCGGTAGATCACCCGGTTCGGGGCGATCCGGTACATTTCGCCGGGTTCGAACGGCAGCGCCCTGACCGGTTCGTTCCCATCCAGCAGCCTCGAAAGCGTGAGGAACATCGGCATGACGGGATTCGGCTGAAACGCGGAAGTCATCATGCCGGTCTCCGCGAATTGCGGAACTTTGGACTGAAATTCGAAATAGAAGCTCTTTTCCACTCCGGCGGCAAAATCCCGGACGGTCTGCAGAATCCGTTCGTCGGCGCTTCCCCAGCCGGATTCCGTATTCCAGAGCGGCTTGCTTCCGAGTCCCGCCTCTTCCAGAATCCGGCGGTGAAGCGGTGCGCTCTTCCCTTGTCCGTAGTGGAAGCTGTAAATATCGAACCAGCTGCCGACGCCGTATCTCATCAACTCTTCTGAGAAGGGGCGCCAGAGCTTCTCTTCTCCGGTCAACCCGGCATGGGAAATTTTTGCCTGCGGCGCATAGCGGCGGATCACCTTGGCGGTGCGCTCCATGTGCGCCGCATAAGCCTGGGCGCCGCCTGACCAGTGGTAAGGAGTATCCGGCTCGTTCCAGATTTCATAGACCGCAATCTGTCTGCCGTGACGTTCGATCAGCTGCCGGTAAAAGCGTTCCCATTCGGCCGGTTCCGGGTTGCCCCCGTATTGATGATAAGGCTGTCGGGCAGCCCATTTGGGAATGTATTGCGTGGTGACGAGCAGCGACATTCCGTTTTGTTCCGCAGCGCGGAACGAACGGTCGGTTCCCTCCCATTTGAACTCTCCCTGCTTCGGTTCGATCCACGACCAGCCCGCATCGGTTCTCAGCCAGCGGATTCCCATTTTGCGCAGCGTGGAGTAGGCCCGCTCCGGATTGTCGTTCCAGAATCCCATCCCGAGACGGGCCTGTTCCGGCGGAGGCTGCGGAACCGGGACGAAATGTCCGCCGGCCGCTTCCGATTCGAAGAGGATTCCACCATCGCGGAGCAGCCGGTAGCGGATTCGGTAAAAGCCCTTTACTTCTCCGGGCAGCGGTATGGAGCGCTCGAACGCGGTGTCGCAGTCGACCTGCCGGAGCAGCCGGGCAAGCAGGTTGCCGTCAGGATCGAGGAACGCGATCTCCTCCCCGCAGGTTCCGAATTTCCTGCTTCCGGGCTGGAAGCGGAATCGGAGCAGCTGTCTCTCGCTGGCCCAGGAAAGTGTGCCGGAACCGGAGCCGGAGATTGTCAGCACCGGTTTGCGGTTCGTTCCAGCCTCCGGTTTGCGGAAAGGCGGCGGTACGTTCCGGGTTGCCACTTCCGCACCGTCGACGCTGAGTCCGGCCAGAAACAACTCTCCCTGCGGACGGGTCCGGTTGACGGGATCGAGCCAGAAGGCAACCAGCCTGACCGGGAATTCCAGAGAAGGGTTCTCTTTTGAGTTGCCGCCCCAGATATCGCAGCGATCGACGGCGGGAGAGAAGCCGTACTCCTTCCAGCCGTTGTGCCGCAGCGACCGGAAGTCATTCTCCGTATAGCAGAAGAGTGCGGTTTTCCCTCCGGCGTCGCGGCACATGAAATAAAAACGGTGGGCGGAGGCGGTGTCGTAAATCCAGAGCGACAGGCGCGAATCCCTGTTCAGCACGATCGGCTCTTTCGGCTTGATGATCAGGCTGAGGTCGCGTCCTTCCCGGATTTTGAAATCATAAAGGAGACGCAGGGAGTTTCTGCCGTGCGCGGCGGCATTTTCAAGCCGGGAGTAGTCGCTCGATTTTCCCTCAAGCGTCCACTGTGAGGCATCCTCGCAGAGATTGGCCGCCGCAAGGCGGCAGCCGAAGCAGATTAACGTAAACAGAAAGATTGGATATTTCGTGATTTTCATTATGTTCGTTGCCTTTTTCGGTGTTTCGTTCCGGCCGGTCAGAGAATCCACGGCCACGGAATGACGACGCCGGAATTCGTGACCGCTCCATCGGAGATCAGGACATCAAACTTCCATTCGTTAATCAGTTTCGTTGCATTCACCTCTTCCGCGTGTCCGTCGGCGAAGGCGAGCCGTCCGGAACCGTGGCTGATGGAGAGGCCGCCGTCTTCGATCGCTTTGCGCGGATGATACGTCCAGATGCCCTGTGCCGGCAGGTCCGCAGTGTCGCCGGCTCGCCGGGTCTCGCCGAAGAGGTGGATCCGGGCCGGACGCTTCATTCGTTGAAAGACGACTACCGCCTGTCCGCCGGTTCCTTTCTGGTAAAAGTTCCCCAGTGTTGGAACAGCTGAATTGATGTTGTTCTGATAATACCACGCCGAATCCACGACGTTCATCATGCCGTACGAGGAGAACCAGTGCCAGGCTTCCTCCGGCTTCAACAGCGGAGCGTCGGAGCAGAACAGAACCGATTGCGACAGGTATTTCCCCCGGGTCAGGTTATAGACCCAGAATTCGCTGTCCCACAGGTACATCAGCATTCCCTTGTTGTCGTTGGAATACAGGATGCCGGAAAGCATGACCTGCCGCAGATTGGAGCTGCAGCGGCTCGCTTTTCCTCTGTCCCGGGCCCGTGAGAGCGCCGGCAGCAGCATCGAGGCGAGGATTGCGATGATCGCAATCACCACGAGCAATTCAATGAGCGTGAAACGGAAGCGGCTGCGGAGCGGACGGTGACGATGGGAACGGATTGAGGAAAACATGGTCGGTTACTCCCTTGCTGTTGTCGATTTGTTTGTTCCTGTCTGGCTATATTATACTTGATTTTTATGTTTTCAGGAATATATTGATATGGTAATATCATATATAATTTCTGAACAGGAAGTCCCGGTGAAAAATATTCTCTGTGCGTTTGCGGAGCCGGAACCCGGCATTCTGGAAGAGCTTTTCGTCTACGGCCGGGAGCATGGCTGGCAGCTTGAACTGTGCGGCAGGCGGCTGCCGCCGGGCTGGACCGGGGATGGCGTATTGACCGATTATCTGAGCAGCGGAGAGCTGCGCGGAATCCGGAATTTCGACCGGACGCCGGTCGTCTCCCGCGAGCTGCATCCGGAGAATAATGTCAGGACGGTCGCCGGGGATACCGGAGCGATCGCCTCCATGATCGCGGAATATTTTATCGGCAAAGGATTTACCCGGTTTGCTGCGGTCGATGCGCGGGAATGGCCGGGCGGCAGCAGCGGATTCCTGCCGGATCCGGTCAAAGCGCTCGGCATTGTCCTCGCCGGGCATGGCCTGTCGTTCGATGTCTGCTACTGGAAGCCGGATCTCGAGTCGGATGAACTGGCCGATTACGGCATGGTGATGCGGAAACTGCGCGCATTTTTCCGGCGGCTGCCGAAGCCGATCGCGCTTCTGGTTCCGAACAGCCGTTATCTCGCCGTCACCTACCGCGTGCTCGCTTCGCTGCGCATCAAGGTGCCGGAAGAGGTGGCGATTCTCTGCAATACGGATAACTCCTTCATCACGGAGAATGCGTCGGTTCCCACCACACGGATCAACGGAGAACTGCATGAAGTCGGCCGGAAAATGGCCGAGCTGCTCGACCGGATGCTGCGCGGGGAGGCCGTGCCGCCGGAACCGGTATACGTTGCTCCGGCCGCAATCGTGCCGCGGCGCAGCACCGACGTACTGGCGGTCCCGGATGTGAAACTGGCGACCGCCGTGAGCTTCCTGCTGAGCAGCTACATGAATTTCATCAGCGTTGCGGACGCCGCCCGCGCCGCCGGGATTTCCGGCAGCATGCTGAACCGGAAATTCCGGCAGCATCTCGGCAGGCCGCCGCTGCGTTTCCTGCTGGAACTCAGGATGAACCGCATCCGCGACCTGCTTGACGGAACGGATCTTCCGCTTCCGGAGATCGCCATGCAGACCGGATACGGTTCTGGCATGGCGTTGTCGCTCGCTTTCAAGCGCGAAACCGGCATGACCCCCGGCGCCTACCGCCTTTCCCGCCGCATGAACCGGCCCGATGCCGGAACATAGTTCCCGCACTGACGCTCCGCCGGGCGGCAGTGAGAACGCTTCACTCCCCCGGATAAAGCTCGGGGGCGATGTAAATCCGGCGGCTTGCACTGCCCGGACAGGTGATCCGCCGCAAGCACTCCTCCGCCGCCGCGACTCCGGCCAGCCGCAGGTTGATCGCCAGGGTCGGCAAATTCCGGTGCGGACGGTCGACGAACAGCGGATGCCCGTCGAAACAGAGCACCGGATAATCCCTCCCGAGCTCTCGGCCGGTTTCGGCGTGATAAGCTTCGGCCGCGGCGAGGGCGGCGGCGCCGCAGGTGAAGTAGATTCCGCGCTCCGGACGGTATTCGCCGGGCGTGTCGTCCGGCGGAAAAAGAAGGGTCCCGACGCTTTGCCACGCGTCACGGAACAGCTGCTCTCGCAGCCTGTGGGCCGGCCGGGCATGTCCAGCGACCGCGACTTCGCGGACTCCTCTTTCCCGGAAGAAGCCGACGGCCAGCTCCGTCGCCCGGAACGGGTCGAGCTCGATCAGCGAGAAAAGTCCGCCGCAGGAGTCGTGCATCGAAAGTCCGACTGCCGCGCAGACCGGGCGCGGTGACGACAGAATCCCGTCGTAACCGCCGAGCAGGATGACGCCGTCGAAGCCGCCCGACAGCGCTTCGAGCCGCGCATCGCTCATCTCTTCGAAGCGCATCGGAATCGTCGTCAGTTCGATGCCGAGCTCGTCCGCCGCATCGAGAATGCCGTTGACCGCGATTCCTGTGCAGGTGTTCATGGCGTTGACGCCGAAAGTGGCGGCGACGGCGGCGATCCGGAAGCGCCGGTCGGCCGGGCTGCGTTTCTCGGCCACAAAGGTGCCGGAACCATGCAGGAAAGTCAGCATTCCCTTGTCGGCCAGCGCCTTGACGCTGCGGCGCGCCGTGCTCACCGAGACGCCGTAACGTTCGGAAAGTTTCCGCAGCGACGGAATTTTCCGTCCCGGACCGTAAGTGCCGCAGGCGATCTTCGAGGCGAGATCGCGGATTACCGGTGCCGCTTTTTCTTTTCTGCCGGGCGGTTGTTCCGTCATCGTGAGGCCTCCCTCAGAAGCGCAGCTCCTGCCACGCCGGTTCGAGTTTTTTCAGCGGGCCGCGCACGGCCGGAGTCACTTCCGGCGCGAAAACCGCGAGACGGCACTCCTCGGTCAGCAGCCAGAATGCTTCAAGTTCGGGCTTTTCCGTGATTTCGCTCACGCTCTCCGCCGCGATGTAGAAGCGGTCGAGGTATGCTTCGATCGTTTCGAGTTTCGCCTCGTCCCGGGCCGGACCGGAGGAGATCCGTTCCGCCCGCAGCTTTGCGCCGCGCAGGTAGCGGCTGTAGGAATCGAACACGGCCGGACTCCGGAGAAAATGGCTGCGGAACAGGAATCCAAGCTGCCGTTTCAAGTCGGCGCAGCTGATTCCGGCGCGCGGCTTGACCTTGTTCATCAGCTCTTTGACTTGCCGGTAGGCCGGGTAGAGCGCTTCGAGCTGCTTCTGCAGCTTGTCGAGTTCCTCGCCCGCATATTGCCGGGCGTGCTCGGCCGCGATGCCGAAGGCGAGCTCGTCGCGGATGTTCCACGGTTCGTCGTTGAAGGCGGCGAGCACCGCCCGGTCGAGCAGGTCGTCGGCATAGTCACGGTAATTCAGAAACCACGACAGCTCGACCTCGCGTGAAACCCGGATGGTCCGCTTCAGGAATTTCAGCTGGCCGGCCTGTTCGAATTTGAAGAGCCGCAGCAGCCCGCGGGCATGGTGGAGCCGCGCTTCGGATTCCTTCAGATAGAGTGCCTGACCGACTTTGTCCCCTTCGTCGCAGAGCGCCGGGAACGCGGTTTTTCCGCTTGCGTTCGGAAGGGCGACTTCGGGCGGCATGCGTTCGATGCCGGGCCAGGTCGTTCCGCCGGAGACCGTGAACTGCTTTGCTCCGGCGACGGCACGGCTCAGCCGCGAACCCTGCCGGAAGCTCTCCGGAATCTCGCTGTGCAGCCTGACCGTCCTGCCGCCGGCGTCGACTTCGGCGAGCTTCATCTTCAGGTGACCGGGCAGCCGGGAGTCGTCGAAGTCGCCGGGGGCGACGTTTTCGCCGGTCGTTTCGCACAGGAATTCGGCCAGCGCGTCGGTGAGCGGCTGTTCGCGGAAGATCCTTCCCGTCTCGAGCGCTTCGCGGAAGCGTTCGACCGTCTCCGCGACCGGGCTCGCCTTCTGGCGGACGGCCTTCGGCAGCGAACGGATCAGCAGTTCGACCTTGTCGCCGAGCCAGCCCGGAACGAGGTAGTCGAGCGCCCAGCCCGGCAGCAGGTTCATGCGGTCGGAGGGGACGATCAATGTCATGCCGTCATCCGGCTCGCCGGGGTCGAACTTGTAGTCGAGCCTGAACTTCTGCCCGGAGAAAGTCAGGCTGTCCGGGTAGTCGCCGGCGTTCCACTTCACGAACTGCTCCTGCATCGCATCGGCGCGCGGAATCGAATAATCCTGCGGATCGCGTTTTACCGCCTCTTTCAGGCTCCGCGTCGAATTGATGTCGGCCGGGAGCAGCAGCAGATAGTGCTCCGCCACCGCGCCGGGATCGAGCACCGTCCCGGGACGGCGCAGCTTCTCCTCCAGCTTCGCAAGAGAGCGGAGCACCTCGACATGTTTTTCAACCCAGGTTCCGGGGAGGTTCAGTTCGCCGGTCGCCAGCGCTTCGCGGATGAAGATTTCGCGCGCCTCGACCGGATGGCTCTTCGCATAGTGAACGCGCCGCCCGTTGTGGATCAGCAGCCCGCCGAACGTCAGCCGTTCGCGGGCGTAGACGAAACCCGATTCCGGGTCCCACTTCGGCAGGTCGTAGATTTTCGAGCAGAGATGCGGCGCGGCGATTTCGAGGTATTCCGGCTTGATCTCGGCGTTCTGCCGCGCGAAGAGGCGGCTGGTTTCGACCAGCGCGAACGACAGCAGCCAGGCCGGAACCGGCTTCTTCTTCGCCAGCCCGGACCCCGGGAAGATCAGGAATTTCTTCCCGCCGGTGCCGAGAAAGTACTGCTCCTCCGGCACATAGTGCGCGATATGGCGCGGAATTCCGGCCAGAATCGACTGATGAAGCTGATCATAGGGCGTGTTTTCGATGACCTTCGGAACTGCGGCATTGCTCCACTTGAGTTCCGCCGCATTGCCGGCGAGGTCTTCGACGAGGTTACGCCATTCAAGCATCCGGTTGAAATGATAGAAGTTCTTTTTGCAGAACTGCCGGAGCAGGCGGTTGCTGGTGCATTCGGCGGCGGCCGCGTTCCAGAGATTCAGGATCGACAGGAAATCCGACTTCGGGTCGCGGAATCTCCGGTGCGCTTCGTCGGCCGCCTGCTGCTTTTCGAGCGGCCGCTCCTGCGGGTCCTGAATCGACAGATAAGCCGTGATGACCAGGAGCTCGGGCAGCACGCGCCGCGTTTCCGCGAACGACAGCATCCGGCCGAGGTGCGGGTCGATCGGCAGCGCGGCGAGTTTCCACCCCTCCCGCGTCAGGTGTCCGGCCGGGTCGAGGGCGCGCAGGTCCTCGAGCGTCCGCAGCCCCTCGCGCACGGCGGCCGGGGGAGGCGGGTTGATGAACGGAAAACGGTCGATGCGCGGCAGCCGCAGAGACGCCATCTGCAGAATCACTCCGGCAAGTCCGGTCCGCTTGATCTCCGGGTCGGTGTAGGCGCTCGCCCGCGCGAGGTCGTCCTCGCTGTAAAGGTGGACACAGACGCCGTCGGCGATTCGTCCGCAGCGGCCGCGCCGCTGGCGCGCGCTGGCCTGGCTGATCGTTTCGATCTGAAGCTCTTCGATCTGGCTGCGCGGATTGAACCGCTTGATCCGCGCCAGCCCCGAATCGATCACAAAGCGGATGCGCGGAATCGTCACGCTGGTCTCGGCCACGTTCGTGGCGAGAATGATGCGCCGCTCGCGTCCGGGGCTGAACACCTTCTGCTGGTCGGCGGCCGAAAGCCGTCCGTAGAGCGGCAGCACTTCGGTGTTGCGGTAGCCGCGGCCGGTCAGCAGATCGGTCGCGTCGCGGATTTCGCGTTCGCCCGGCAGGAATACGAGGATGTCGCCGCGCGGATCGAGCTCGGTCACGAACTCCGCCGCGCGGCCGATCGCGCTCGAAAGGTCCTCGTCGGCTTCGGGCGGCATATAGACGTCCTCGACCGGGTAGGTGCGCCCTTCGATCGACAGCACCGGGGCGTGGAAGAATTCCGCGAAGCTCTCCATGTCGAGCGTCGCCGACGAGATGGCCACCTTCAGGTCAGGCCGGTGCGGCAGCAGGTTTTTCAGGTAGCCGAGGATGAAGTCGATGTTCAGCGACCGTTCGTGCGCCTCGTCGATGATCAGCGCCTCGTACCGGCGCAGGCTCCGGTCGTTGCGGGTCTCGGCCAGCAGGATGCCGTCGGTCATGAACTTCAGCACGGTCGAACTTTTCGTGCGGTCGTCGAAACGGACCTGATAGCCGACTTCGTTCCCCAGGTCGCAGCCGAGCTCCTGTGCCGCGCGCCTCGCCATGGCAGATGCCGCGAGCCGGCGCGGCTGGGTGCAGCCGATGCGCCCGGTCCGGCCGTACCCGAGCGCGAGCGCGATCTTCGGCAGCTGGGTGGTTTTGCCGCTGCCGGTATCGCCGGCGACGATGATGACCTGATTGTTCCGCCACGCCTCTTTGATCTCATCGATGTGGCGGGTGATCGGCAGCTCTTCCGGGAACGCGATCCGGAGCTTTTCGCAGCTCGAGACGAGTTCGGGGCGCGGTACGGGGTTCTTCATGCCGACGGGAGCCTCTTCGAACGGTGCAGCCACGCGTCGAGCAGAAGCAGGAGCCCGAGCCCGCCGTAGCAGAACGGAACGAGATAGAACGAGTCGCGCAGCCCCCAGCTGTCCCCGACAACGCCCATCATGCATGCAAAGAATCCGCATCCCGGCACGCCGGCGCAGGAGAGCAGAATGTAGATCATCGTCGAATCCGAGTCCTTCAGCCGGTCGACGCAGTAGCTCTGGATGCTCGGCCAGAACGGCCCGGTCACGATCCCGAGGAAGAAGAGCAGCACGAAGAGAATCCAGACGCTCGACAGGAACGGCGGAAAGAGCCCGAGCACGGTGCCGATCACCGAGCAGAGCAGGATCAGTTGAAGCAGCCGGCTCTGCCGCACGAGCATGCCGGAACCCATGCGCCCGACGATCATGCCGCCCGCGAAGAACGCCGTGCCGAGCCCGCCCATCCACGCATCGGCGCCGTAGTCGAGCTGAATGAAGCTCGCCACCCAGAAGGTCAGGCAGAATTCGCCGCCGCCCGCCAGGAACATCGCCGCGAAGAAGAGCCAGAAGCGCTTGAGCCCCATTACATCGACCGCATGGCCGAAGACGGTTCCGAACGAAAGCTTCTGATGCCGCTCCGCACCGTACTTTTTCGACGGCAGCAGGTACATGAATGCCGGAACCAGCGCAAACAGCGAGCAGCCGGTGAGAATCCAGCGCCAGCTGACGCCGGCCGACAGCAGCGCCCCGGCGGCGAGCACGGTTCCTACCACGCCGACCGACCAGAAGGAGTGGGTGAAGTTGATGTAGCGCCCGGGCTCGTCCTGGTGCAGGTCCTGGATGACCGGCGTGGCGAGCCCTTCGACCACGCCTTCGCCGAGCCCGGCGACGGCGATGGCGGCGAAGAGCGGCAGATAGCCGGGCGACCAGGCCGCGCAGAGAATGCCGATGCTCATGAAGAGCATGGCCGCCCCGAGCGAGCGAAGCTTGCCGAAGCGGCCTGCCGCGAACCCGCAGAACAGCATCGCGACGACCATCGGAATGCTGCGGCCGAGCTGCAGCGCGCCGCCCGCTCCTTTTCCGCCTTCGGCCAGCGGAAAATTCAGATCCTGCGCGAGAGAGACGAGCACGACCGGAACCGCGACGGAACAGGCCGCATAGGAGCCGAAGCAGAAAAAGTTCGCGAAATCATAACGGCCGAAAACCATTTTATGTGCGTGCATCGGGAACCTCTTTTTCAGAGCGAGCCTTTGGTGGAGAGGACGCCTTTGACCCGCGGATCATGCGTGACCGCCTGATCGAGCGCCTTGGCGAACGCCTTGAAAACCGCCTCCGCGACGTGGTGGACCTCTTCGCCGGCCATTTTCCTGACGTGCAGGTTCATGCCGGCCCTGTTCACGAGCGCCTGGAAGAATTCGCAGAAGAGCCGGGTGTCGAGGTCGCGGATCATCGGGGCCGGGAAATCGACGTTCCAGACCAGGCAGGGGCGGCCGGAGAGATCCAGCGCGACGAGCGCGAGCGTCTCATCCATCGGCAGGATGCAGCTGCCGTAGCGGCGGATTCCGGCCTTGTCCCCGAGCGCCTGCGCGAGAACGTCGCCGAGGACGAGCCCGAGATCCTCCATCGTATGATGATAATCGACCTCGATATCGCCTTTCGCTCTGACCGTCAGATCGAAGAAGCCATGTTTTGCGAAGAGTTCGAGCATGTGGTTCATGAACGGTATGCCGGTGTCGATCGAGCTTCTGCCTTCGCCGTCGAGGTCGAGGGCGATGAAGATATCGGTTTCCCGGGTCTTGCGGGCGACTTCGCTTTTTCGCATGATGAATCCTTAAACGTGCATTTTGATTGTAAATGCCTATAATATAATGCGGAAAGCGGAGCAATGCAATACGTCCCGCACCCTTATTTCACGGAAACCGGCGCCTGTTTTCTCCATGTGGACGCGGGGCTGGGCCGACGCACTACATCAGCCCCGGTCCCGTATGGCGCGCGACACCATGCAGACTGTCTTGGTGTTATTTGATAAATAATGTGGTTTTTTTGTATATATTGTATAGACAAATATAGTCGATATTATTTTGTACTGCTCGACGTATTTATACTTTGAGAATAGGATTGTTTTTTGTTTTTTTTCTTGTAAAAAATACTTTATCCATGGATTCGCTATTGACATTTATAATTGAAATGAATATAGTATATATAGACAAAATAAACTTATTCAGATATACAAAAGGATTCGACATCAGCTGTATGGGGGAGCCGGGAGCTGAGATTTATCGGGACGGAGTGCCGGGCGTATTCGCATCACCGTATCATTGCGGTTATGTTTTTTAACGGAAATGTGCATTTTTATGGAGGTGGTATGTCGTTTTGCCGGAGTTTGGGGATTGTGATCGGTGCGGCGGTGCTCTGCTGCGGTTTTCAGCTCAGCTGCCCCGCGGCCGAGTGGAAGCTCAATACTGTTTTACCCGCTGATATTCTGCAGGGGTGGGGGGCGGCCGAGGTGAATCGCTCGGTAGCGGGTAATCCGCTGCGGGTTGGCGGTACGGCGTTCGCGGAGGGGATCGGTACTCACGCGAACGGGGAGATCCGGCTGTTACTCGACGGCACCGCAAAGCGGATCATCGGCGCGGTCGGAGTGGACGACGGTTGCGGCGGCGGCGGTTCCGTCCGCTTTCTGCTGCTCAACGGGGATTCCGGCAAAACGTTGTGGGATTCCGGTGTACGGCGTTTCGGCGACCCGGCCCGGTGGTTCGAGGTTCGGCTCGATGGTGTGCGGAAGCTGCTGCTCCAGTGCCACGACGGCGGGGACGGCATCAACTTCGACCATGCCGACTGGCTTGATGTGAAAATCGAATATGCCGGCGAAGCCCCGGCGGTGCAGGGCAGCCCGATGTCGGTGATCACAGCCAATGCCCGCTGGGATTTTTTCGGCATGAAAGGGGAGCGTCTGCTTCAATCCGGCCTGCAGCCGAAGTCCGGCGCGCCGCAGCCGAAGGTGGACGCAGTGCGGCCGTATCCGCTCGCTTTCCGGAATTTTACCCTTCCGCCAACGTTGCGGGTCGTGCAGTCCGACGGCTCGCACAATCTTGATTTGCGGCTGGCCGGCTTCTCCGTGCAAAAGAAGGACGGCGGCGGCGTGGTCCGCAATATCTATCAGTTGACCGATCCGATTTATCCGGTCGAGGCGCAGTTGACCGTCACCGGTTATGTCGGCTGCGATGTGTTCACTTCGCAGCTGTCGGTGAAGAACTGTGGCGAAAAGCCGGTCGAACTGCTGGTCCGCGACGCGGCATTTGCGGCGCTTCCGGCGGGGACGCCCTTTGCGACGACCTTCTCCGGCGGCTGGGAGGAGGAACTCAAGCATTGCCGCGAATTCGAGCTGCCGCCCGGCACGTTTTCGAATGAAAACAGCGGAATCGCCCACACCGCCGTTCCGAAATTTCCCGGCGTATATCTGAGTGTCGGCGGCCCGGCTCAGGAGGAGTCAGGGACGGTGTTCGCCGCGATGGTCGGCTGGAGCGGCAGCTGGCATTACCGGTTGCACCGTACGGAGGACGACCGCAATTTCTTCTTCGGCGGCGCCTATCCGGACCCGGTTCGGCTTGCGGCCGGGGCGGTTTACGACTCCCCCGAAATCGTGATGACCGTCACGGACGGCGGTAAGGGGCAGGCCGCCCGCAATCTGCACCGCTGGGCGCACCGGTACGGCATTGCGAACGGGAAGCGGGAACGCCCGGTGGTCCTGAACAGCTGGGAGGGCGTCTACTTCACTTTCGATGAAAGCAAGCTGATCAGCATGATGGACGGCGCGGCCGCACTCGGCGCGGAGATGTTCGTGCTCGACGACGGCTGGTTCGGGAATAAGTATCCGCGCAACGATGACCGGGCCGGACTTGGCGACTGGCAGTGCAATGAAAAGAAGCTTCCCGGCGGCATCGAAAAACTGATCGCCGAGGCCGGAAAGCGCGGTCTGGCTTTCGGCATCTGGGTCGAGCCGGAAATGGTCAACCCCGTCAGTGAGCTTTTCGAGCGGCATCCCGACTGGGTGATGGCTGCTCCGAACCGGGAGCTGATTTTGCAACGCAACCAGTATGTTCTCGACTTGAGCCGCCCGGAGGTGGAGGAGTTCGTATACAACACGGTCGCCGGGCTGTTGAAAAAACATTCCGGCATCCGTTACGTGAAGTGGGATCACAATGCGTTCGGCCGCAATGCCGGATCTGCGGCATTGGCTGGTGACCAGGGCGCGCTTTCCGACCGGTACAACGCAGCTTATTACCGGATTCTCGCCCGGCTGCGCCGGGAATTTCCGGCTGTGATGTTCCAGCTTTGCGCTTCCGGCGGAGGTCGGGTGGATTACGGTGCGATGCGGTATCATGAGGAGTTCTGGCCCAGCGACAAGACCAACGGCATCGCCCGGATTCCGATACAGTGGGGATACAGTCATTTTTTTCCGGCCAACGCCATGGCGTCGCACATCGGGCGTCACGGGGAGGGAGACTTCAAGCTGCGGGTCGACATCGCGATGACCGGCAGACTCGGCGTGGAGTTGTCGCCTGACGCGGTTTCGGCCGCCGACCGCGAGGTGATCAAGCGCGGTATCGCCGCTTACAAGGAGCTGCGGCCGATCCTGCATTGTAGCGAGCTGTATCGCGGGCGCTCCCCGCATGAGTCGCGGACGACCGAACTCACCTTCGTTTTGCCGGATAAGCGCAACGCGGTGTTCTTCGGTTTCCGTCGTGAAGGGAAAGCGGCGAAGGAACTTCTGAAGCTTTCCGGGCTCGATCCGGCGTTGCGTTACCGGGTCGAGGAGAGGAATCCTGATGATACACCCCGGCTGCAGCCGGCGGTCCGCACTGGAGCGGAGCTGATGGAACGGGGGCTTGAAATCGACTTCCCGCCCCGGCCGTCGAGTGTTGTTGCAAAGCTCACGGCCGAAGAGTGAGCTGTTGCCGGCGGTATTGGGCTGTTCTTCCGGATTCAAATCGGTTTGTCCGAGTACGGTGCGGCAGCTCTCGCAGGAGAAGCCGCCGCCGATATGGTGCTTTTTTCGTTTTTTCCGTGCCGTCTCCTTTTCGGATTCGGAAGGTGTGCCGTGAAAACGATTGCGGGAGAACTTCAAAAGGTACGCACTGAAGCGCAGGAGTATGCGGAAAAACTGAAGCGTTCGACCCGGATGTGGGACCTGGTCATCAACGCGCTGCCGGTTCACATCTTTGCCAAGGACCCGGCCGATGATTACCGGTTTGTCTTTTCGAACAGAGGAATGCAGGACTTCACCCGCCTGGGCGATGAGGAGATCCGCGGAAAAAACGATTTCGATATCTACCCGGAGGAGATTGCGGCGGTCATGCGCGGGGATGATGAAAAGAACATGCTGGATTTGGAGCATGGCACCGAAAACGTCCTTCCTCTGCCGGACGCGGAAGGAAAGGTTCATTCCATGCGCGTGATCACCTGGCCGTTCGTGGAGGCCGACGGATCCTGCCTCCTGATCGGGGCGGCGTTTGACGTCACCGAACTGGAGCAGGCCAGGCACAGCGCGGAGGAAAGCGCCGAGTGGTTCCGGCTGACCTTGAACAGCATCGGCGACGGCGTCATCACGACCGACCGGGCAGGCAGAGTCACGATGATGAATCCGGTGGCGGAACGGATGCTGGGCGTTACCGGCAAAGAGGCGATGGGGCTGCCGCACGATCAGATTTTCCGGATTTACAATTATGACAACGACCAGCCGAGCCCCTCGCCGGTGATGCGGACGCTGCGGACCGGCGTGATTGTCGAACTCGCCAATCATACCGATCTGATTGCCCGCGACGGAACCCGGTATCACATTGCCGACAGCGCCGCGCCGATCTTCGGGCCGGACGGCAAAATACTCGGCGCGATTCTGGTGTTCCGCGATGTGACCGAGGAGTACGCGCAGCGCAACCGCCTGCGTTATGCCCATGCCCAGCTGGAAGCCGGGACGAAGATTTCCAGATCCGCGACTTTCGTGTTCAATCCCGCCACCGGGGAAATTGCCGGTTCGAGCATGCTGTCGGAACTGCTTCCCGTGACCGATGGCCGCATCGGCGCGATCGACGGCTGGGTTTACGGGGAAGACCGCCCCGCGATGCTGGCGAAGTGGGAAAGGCTCGCCCGGGGGGAAATCTCTTCTGAGACCTTCGATTACCGCACAAAAGACGAGCACGGGTTTCATTACTTCCGCTTGAATTCCTCCGTCGACCGGAGCGATCCGAAGCAGGTGATGTTCACCGGCGTGGTTCAGGACGTCACCGACATCCGCCGGGTGTTCGACCGGCTTCAGGAACAGCGGAATCTGTGGGAAAAAGTGATCAACTCCATTCCGCTGTGCTTTTTCGCCAAGGATGCCGACGACGACTTCCGGTATGTGCTCTGCAACCGGACATTCGCCGCTTTTGTCGGGCGGACGCCGGAAGAGGTCGTCGGCAGGAGTGACGCCGAATTGTTCTGCCGGCCGGAAGACGCTGAAATGTTCCGCTCCCGGGACGAAAGGATCATGAAAGAGCCTGAGGGGGAAGGATTTGAGGAAGCCGTTATGGATTTCCGGGAAAATCTCCATTATCTGCAGACGGTCAAGAAACCGTTTGCCGGCGCGGACGGGCGCCGCCTCCTGCTGGGCGCGTCTTCGGATATTACCGACCTGAGACAGCTGCTCTCCTGCGAGAAACTCAACAGTGAAGTGCTGTCCGCCATGGCGGCGAACGACGACCCGGATGCGATGTTCGAAAACATGGCCGGGATTCTGATGAAACGCATGGAGTGCGACCGGATCATGCTCGCCTGCTGCGACCGGAAGGGACTGCTCCGTCTCCGGAACGAATGGCTCTCGCCCGGAACGGTCTCCATCCGGGAAACCGGGCTCGAAAAACACTATGAGCTCTGGGACCGGAATATTCAGGCCTTCCACGAAAACCGGATTCTGAAAACCTCCGACGTCACGCAGGCGGAGTTCTGTCCCGGCCTGAATCGGGACGACAAGTACCGGACCATATCGCTGATCGTGGTGCCGGTATTCGTCGATGAACAGCTGTGGGGCGCGCTGTTCGTCTCTTATTCGCGCGTCCGGCGGGAGTTCAATGACGTCGACGAGCGGATCATGCGCGGCTGCGCCAGCGTCATATCGGCGGCGCTGGTTGCGGAACGTCAGCGGCATGCGATCCGGCAGGCCAACCATGAACGGCAGCTGGTGCTTGACAATATTCATATCCCGATCTGGCTCCACGACAATCGCGGGGAGCTGATCCGCGCCAATACCGCGGTCGGCGATCTTTTCGGCATTCCCGCGGCGGAATTGACCACGGAAAAGAACCGTGAACTGCTGGCTCCGGCGTTTCCGCCCGGCACGGTGCAGCCCATCGAGGAATCCCTGAAGACCGGCCGGGCGGTTCACCGGGAAATGCGGCTGCCGGGGCGCGACTACATCATCTCCGCCGAGCCGGTGTTCGATTCGTTCGGACACCTGACCTATATCGTCAAATCCGCCATCGACATGACGGAATTCAATGAGCTGCTCTCCAGCCGGACGGCTTTGAACACCTGTCTGGAAACCCTGATCGGAGAACCCGAACTGGAAAAGGCGCTCGAGAAGGTGCTGCAGACGCTCTGCGCACACCTCGGAGCCTCCCGTGCCTGTATTTTCCGGTTCGATGAGGACGCGCATACCATGTCCGCCAGGTGGAATATGTTGAGAACAGGGGGGATACGATCTTCGGAGGCGCCGGCGGACAGCCCTGTTCCGCGTTTCCGGACTGGCCGGACCGCTTCAGGACGGAACAGACGATTGTCATCGATGACGCTTCCCGGGCGGAGGCGGAGGAGTGCGGCTGGCTGCGGGACCGGAAAATCGGCCTGGCGGACATGGGTTCGATTTGCGCGGCCCGCCTGATCGTCCATAAGCATATCTGGGGCTGCCTCGGATTGATCTATGAACGCCGGCCCCGCCTGCCGGAGGAGGAAGCCCTTCAGCTCCTGCAGTCGTCCGCCCATTTTATCGAGATCATGCTGCAGCGCCGGCAGTCGCAGGATCAGCTGGTGGACGCCATGCGGAAGGCGCAGGCGGCCGATAAGGCCAAGAGTTTTTTCATCGCCGGCGTCAGCCATGAAATCCGCACGCCGCTGAATGCGGTCATCGGCTTTTCCGACCTGCTGCGGGACGGCGGCATACCGGAAGCCGAAGCCCGGGAGTATCTCGATTCGATTTCCTATTCCGGCAATGCGCTGCTGCAGCTGATCAACGATGTGCTGGACCTCTCCAAGCTGGAGGCGGATCAGATGAAGATCGAACCGGCTCCCATCGATTTCCGGGAGCTCGGCGAAGAGGTCATGAAGGTATTCCAATATCGCGCCGGAGAGCAGCAGATCGAGCTTCGCGTCGAGATGCCGCCCCTGCCGGAAATGGAACTGGACAAGCTGCGGGTGCGGCAGGTTCTGTTCAACCTGATCGGAAATGCGGTGAAGTTCACCTGCGAAGGCTCGGTGACCCTGAAGGCGGAGTATCAGCCGGATCATGACGGAACCTGCGAGTTTACCTTTCTGGTAATCGACACGGGGCCCGGCATTGCGCCGGAAGATCAGGCCAGGCTGATGGAACCGTTCGTTCAGCTTTCCCGCATCCGGGGGGCTGCCGCCGGCAACAGCGGAACCGGCCTGGGGCTGACCATCTCCAGGCGGCTGATCGAAAAAATGGGTGGCACGCTCTGGCTGAAGAGCGAACCGGGCAGGGGGAGCGTTTTCGGGGCGACGCTGCGCCATATCCGCATATCGAAGGAGAGGAAGCCGGCTGAGCCGTCGGAAGACAAGGCTCCTGCCTGCGGCCGGGCTTCCGCGCTTTCCATTCTGATCGTCGACGACGTGGCGATGAATCTGAAGGTTATGAAGGCGCTCTGCCGCAAGGCGGGAATCGAAAAAATCGAAACCGCCCTGTCCGGAAAAGAAGCCCTGGCCCTGCTTGAAGCGCACTCTTTCGATCTGGTGCTCACGGATATGTGGATGCCGGAAATGAACGGTGCGGCTCTGGCCGGAAAGATCCGTGCCGACAGGCGTTTTCAGGAGATGCCGATTCTGGCCGTTACGGCGGACGTGGAGGCCAGGGACAATTTCCCCCTTGAATTCTTCAATGGAGTCCTTTTGAAGCCCGTAACCCTCGAAAAGATCCGTAAAATGCTGGGGAGTGTTCAGGGGATGGGGGGGTAGGCATTTGATCGCCGTGCGAACGGCGGGGGAGGGGAGGAGGCCGGCCGGGGCGTCTGCCCGGCGCAGGACGAATACCGGCGGTATTTTCGCTTTCGGCAGGTTGAAAAACAGGCGAACCGGTGGTATTTTTCCGTTTTACAACGAAAAATGTGAGTGACGATTTATGGAAATACGGAGACGTTCCGGCGGCAGGCTGTCGCCGGAAGAGGCGGAACGGCTGGAGATTTGCGAAACCGCCATCGATTCGGGGTTGAAAACCTTCTGGGAGGTCGGCATCGCGCTTGCCGAAGTCCGGGATAAACGGCTGTGGTACGGTTCGTACGCAAGCTTTACCGAATATCTGGACAAAAGGTGGCACCTGCGCCGTTCGTACGCGGGCAGCCTGATACTGGCCGCGGACATCCGCATGGAACTGGCCGACCGGGTCGAGGAGCGCAGGGAGAAGCTGCGTGCCGCCCGTTCTGTCGAAGCCTCCGTGACGGCCGGAGAGGACGACCCTCCGCCGTTTGACCTGCCGGATTCGGTTGAGAGCGCCTGCGCGCTCGGCAAACTGAATACCGACGACAGGGTTCGGGTGCTGGAAGAGCTGAAATCCCGGGAGCTGCCCGCCAGCAAAGCCAACATCCGGCAGGTCGCGGACCAGATTCTGCCCTCGCCGCCGAAGGTCCGGAAGCTCTCCTACGGCATGATCCGCAGCGGCATCGATGCGATCGTGCGGCAGGCGGAATTCTTCGACGCGCTCAGCCCGGACCGGATCGGAGAGTTGTTCCAGTCGCCCGGCCAGCGGGAGCTGGCCGTTGAAGCATTGAAAAAAATGGCCGATATTCTGGAAAAGCATCCCGCTTGCGGAGAGGGCGCATAGGCGGAAAGTCTCTGACGGAAGTGACGGAGACGGCCGGTCGCGGCATGGCGCGGCTCCCCCGGCGGTTCCGCGCCGGGGGAGTTTCGTGCTGGACAGGAGATTATTTTACGATGATGTTCCGCTTGAAGTATTTGCGCAATACTTTCTGCCGTGGAGTCGTTTTTGCCGGCCTCATATTGCCGATCCGGTCGCCCTCCATTTCGACATTCCAGACCGGGGATTCGCGAAAGGAGTGGTAAGTCCAGTCCCAGCCCAGCTCTTCGAATGTTTCGATGCAGTCCTCGAGATACTTTTCCGCGCCCGGTGCCCAGGCGATGGCCGAGAATTCCCCGACATAGATTTTACAGTCGTGCCGCTTCTGGAAATCGATCACCGGTTCCAGTTCCCTGCGAATCCGTGCCCTGTTCCACTGTGCGTCCTCGATTATTCCCGGGTAGGCTGCAGCAGTCCCGGAGCCGGAAAGCCGCTGGTGGGTGTAGCTGAGCGGCATGTACATATGCACCTTGTAGATGATGTTGTGCATCCGGAGCGGGGAAAGGTAAGCGAAGGTCTCCGGCCGGTCGGAACGGTTTGACTCCACCATGATCGGCGTATCGGGATCGATTTCCCGGATCGCTTCAGCCGCCCGCCGCTGCAGATTCCAATAATCATAATCCGGCAGTGCCGGCAGCGACTGCACCGGTTCATTGATCAGGTTGTAGGCGTAGAGCTGGCTGTGCCCCTTGAATCGCGTGGAAATCCGTTTCCATACCTCGATGAAATGGTCGCCGTACTTTTTTTCGTTGAACATGCGCATATTGTCGGGGGTATTGCGGCCGCCCGGAGGACAATGAAGGTCGATCACAAACCGGATGCCGAACTCTCTGCCCCAATCCATCGCCTGTTCGAGGTTGTCTAGCTTGCCGGCCAGCCATCCGTCCCACTCTTCAAGGTCGAGTTCCGTGCCGACGGCACCCCAGTTGCGGCTCATCTGGGCCCGGACCAGATTGACGTTCCACTCATGCAGCGTTTTCAAATCCTCATAGGTGATTTTGTGCGGCGACATGACGCCGCGCAGGCGCGGGAGGGAAGCGATTTTTTCCGGATACTTCACTTTCCACTCCCGGTTGATCCGGTCGTCCGGTGAAAAAAGCGTACCGATCCGCAGGGAGGCAAGGTCGAATTCCACCTTGCCGTAACTGTGTTGAAGCCCCATCGACAAGGTTCCGGCCGTCACCGTCTCCGGGAATTTCACCGTAAATCCGGTCCAACGCCAGCCGTCGCTGTCTCCGTACATGCCGTTTCCGCCCGGCCAATAGGTTGTTCCGTTCGGAACAGCCTGGTATCTGAGCATGAATTTGATTCCGTTCCAGGGCTCCGGCGGTTTCGAGACACCGGTCCAGCGGCATTTGACCGCAAAGCTGACCTCCTTGCCCCGGAACGGAGCCAGATCCAGCTCCCGTTCCAGCCAATTCTGCTCCATCTCTGCCCCGCTGGGGACTTCAACGGCAGCGAGATCGCCTTTCAGCCGGCAAAACTCTCCTTTCCGGAGCCAGCCGTCATCGGCCGGTACTGCATGAAGAAGCGCGCAGAAGAGGAGAAGAAAGGTGAAAAACAGTTTTCGCATATTGAAGAGTTCCTGTATTACATGACCGGATTCAAGCTGCCCCAGAATCGGGTGATCTGAATATCTCCGCCTCCCGGAATCGCGGCGCCCCGCATGAAAACGACATGACCGTCGGCGAATCCCACGTTGGCGCCGCTGCCGTGGCGGAAGACGTCTGAAGGCAGGGGAAAATCGTTATTCCCCTTCCGGCCGACGAATTCTCCCCGCATTTCGATCATCGGGCTTTCATTGATCGCGTTTTCACCCCGATTCATATCCGCCACTGCGAAAAGTTGACTGGGTGTCTGGATTTTCGATACGTTTTTCCGCTGAGAATAACCGATTCGCTTGACGGGGTCATAGGTTGCGTTGATTCCGTAATGCTGCCCGCCTCCGGCCCCGGACTCCCCGTGTTTCAGGCTGGGCGCAGCCGGGCAGGCGAATGGTGCATAAGGCTTCCCCGGTACATTTTTCGCCGACTGCCAGGCTCCCCACGGTTCGGCGGTCGTACCGGAACCGCCGGCATAGAGCAGATCCTGCCAGAAGATCTTGCCGCCGGCATGGGCGGGCGGTATCGCGCCGTTGTGACTGTCGGTGTACATCGTCATGGAGAGCATGATCTGTTTGATATTGTTGCCGCAACTGCTTGTACGGGCCTTTTCCCGCGCCTGATTGAGCGCGGGCAGCAGCATTCCGGCCAGGATCGCGATGATCGCAATCACTACCAGCAATTCAATCAATGTGAAACAGCGGACTGCCGCCGATGTGCAGTTCACCCGGTTTCTTCCGGCCGGGCGCGGCATGGCGCGGTTCCCGGACAAACCGGAATCGACGGCGGCCTGATCGGCGTAGGGGCATTGCTTTTTTCTCATGATAATCCTCCTTTTGACATTTCGGGAAATTGGTTAACTAGTTTAGATTGTCGGGTCGACAAATGAAAATCTCTTTGTTGCCGTATTCATGCCGGTGTGGATTGAGCGGGAACGGTTTTCCCCTGCAGTTCAAGAGAAGCGGGGGGCTGTTTTTTCTTCAGCCATTCGAGGAGCAGCCGGACCGAAGTCCGCCCCTGATCGGCCGGCAGGTATTCGAACGAGGTAATGGGCGGAGTGAAGTCCGCTGCCGTGGCAGAGCCGTTGATGCCTGCAACCGCAAAATCATCCGGTATGCGGAATCCGTTTCGCAACAACATTTTCGATGCACAGACCGCCAGATAGTCGCTGACACAGACCAGTGCGGAACCGGGTCGCAGTTTGCCGGTGTCGAGCAGTTTCTGAGTGATTTCCGCAGCGTGGGTTCCCCCGTAGGTGGTGCGGTAGACTCGATCTTCCGGGAATTGGAGTCCGGCCTCGGCCATTGCTGTGCGCATTCCGCGTTCGCGCTCTTCGCCGGGGAATCCGCTCCTGTTGACGAGGAAGAAGTGGAACTCCCTGAAACCATGACGGATAAGGTTTTCGGTTATCGTATGACCCGCGGTGAAGTTGTTGGCGTTGACCACCGGAATTCCCAGCCGGGGGGAGACTCCTATGCCGATGACCGGCCAATTTTCGGAGATGATGCGTTCCAGGCTGGCGGCAGGCAGCTCCAGGCCGTAATAAATGACGCCGTCCACCTCGTGGGTGAGCAGCCAGTCGAAGATGATTGACTCCGACTGGTCCGGCCGGAAAACTTTGATGGTGGTCCGGAATCCCGCCTGATCCGCGTCATCGACGAGCCCGCCGAGAAGCTGGGCCGTCGCGCCGTCTTCAACCCGCTCGAGCAGGATTCCGATGTTCTTCGCCAGGCGGCTGTTGAGCCGCTGCGCGTGAATGTTCGGGCGGTAATCGACCTTCCGGCAGAATTTCAGGATTCGTTTCTCCTGCTCTTCGCTGATGCCCACCTGGCGCGCCTTGCCGGAGAGCGTCAGCGACACTGTCGTTTTGCTGACCCCGAGTTCCTGTGAAATTTTTGCCAGAGAATAGTGCGGATGCATTGGTTTTCCTTATCTAAACTAGTTATATTATACCATATCCGACCGTCAATGTCAAGAGGGCAGACAAGGGAAAAACGTTTTTTGTTTTCTGGGCCGGCTTGAATGTCCGGACAGATTTCATGGCCGGCCGATACGCCGGGGATATGCCGACCGGGAGCACAAGGGGGATTCCGGTTCGGAACATCCGCTGCGAATCGGCGGCTGCGGCTGTCGATGCGGGGCGGATGAGCGGCCGGCGCGAGTCCGGCGAGGCTTTCACGGGAGTCGGTGATTGTGGGGACATGCGGCGGGCCGCCCGGAGTTGCGGTCGATTCAGCAGAGCCGGGCCGGAACGTATCCGGGCGGCTCTGCGTCCGTGATCAGGCTGGAGAGCGCCGACAGCGGCCCGATGTCGAAGAGGCCGGATTTGCCGAACTTGTCCGCCGTCAGCAGCAGGTAGGAGTCGTCCGCGATTTCGAGCACGCGGCGCAGAAAGTACGAGTGGTTTTCATGGCGTGAGAAGAAGCCGGCCGGCGCCGCGCCGAGCGCCGACAGGAACGCTTTGCCTATCTTCAGCCGGTCGAGGTCCGCGAGCGTCGCCGCCCCGAGAAACGCATTCAGCTGCACGTCGTAGTTGCCGCCGAGCGCGACGAGGAAGTAGCCGGTCGGGAACAGCGGGAACTCCCGGATCACCAGCAGCGAGTTCGTGATGACGGTCAGGTTCGAAAAGCTCGCCGCCTGCAGCTCCTTCGCCAGATAATAGACCGTGGTCGAGGAGTCGAGAAAGATGATGTCCCCGTCCTCGATGCGCCCGACCGCTTTTTTTGCCACGGCGATTTTCGCCTCCCGGTTCCGGTCGATCCGGTCCTGATAGCGCGAATAGACTGCGTGTTCGGCGTTCTGCGCCTCCGCTTCCGGGAGCGCGGTCACGCCGCCGCGCACACGCCGAAGCTTGCCCTCGCCGACCAGCGATGCGATGTCGCGGTGGATCGTCGCGTGCGAGACCTTGAACGCCTCTTTCAGCTCCGCGATGGTACAGCTGCCGCGCTCTCTGATATAATTTGAGAGCTGTATGGAACGTAGATTCGTCATGATGCGGTTACTATACCGCTGCCTTTCTGAAAAAGCAAATGATATTTGTATCAAATCGTATCATATTGTTTCAAAAATATATCAATATTTATCATTTCAACTCTTGACAAAGGAGACGCGGCTGGCTATATTGAACATTGAAATTCCAGTAAACACGGGAGGATGAACCGCCATGAACACCCCTGAATTTGTCGCGCTGGGCTATTGCAGCAACGACCATCTGTGCCGGATTCCGGAGATTCCGGGCGACGGCAAAATCGAGATGACCGAATACCGGATTCAGGGCGGAGGTCCGGCCGGGGATGCCGCGGTCGGCGCGGCGCGGCTCGGGCTCTCCGCCGCCTTCGTCACGAGCGTCGGCGACGATATGGACGGACGGCTGATTCTCGCGGATTTCGCGGCAGAAAAGGTAGACACCTCCGCCATCCGGGTCCGCAGGGGCGGCCGCAGCCCGGTCGCCTGCTGCTGGATCACGCCGGACGGCAGACGCAGCGTCGCCTGGACCAAAAACAACCTTGAGCTCCTGAAAAGCGATGAGATTCCGCTTGAGATGATCCGCCGTGCGAAAATACTGCACCTCGATGGACACCACCCGGACGCGGCCGTCGAGGCGGCGCGCGCGGCGAAAGCGGCGGGCGTGCTCGTGAATCTCGACGCCGGGACCTTCACGCCGCGCATCGGCGAGCTGCTGGAGCTGGCCGACATCCTGATCGCCTCCGAATTCTTTGCGCGCAAATGGAGCGGCGAAAGCGAACTGGAAAAAGCGCTCGCCGGACTGAAAACGCTCGGGGCGAGGGTGACCGGCGTGACGGCCGGCAGCGCGGGTTCGATGCTGATCGCGGAGGACGGAACGATCCTCCGCTGTCCCGCCTTCCGCGATTTGCCGGTGGTCGATTCGACCGGGGCGGGGGATGCATACCACTGCGGCTTCGGGGTCCGGTATCTCGAAACCGGCGACCTGCGCGAATGCATGCGTTTCGCGTCGGCGTTCGCCGGGCTGAAATGCGGAAAGCTCGGTGCGCGGGCCGGACTCCCGACCCGCAAAGAGGTTGATGAGTTTCTCAGGAATCATTGAGTTTCGGAAAAGGCAGGAAAACAGAAAATGGCAAAACAGTTCAAGATCGGCTATCTCCCCCTGACCAAGGCAAACTGGACCAACGAAACGCTCGAGGCGGCCCGCCGGGAGGCGAGGGCGTATCTGCAGAGTCTCCCCGGCGTCGAAGTCGTCGGCGGGGACCGCATGATTGACTTTGAGGAAAAAGCGGTCCGGGAGCTCGGCTTTTTCGAGCAGGAGCGGCCCGACCTCATCGTGGCGCACTTCATGACCTTTTCGCTCGGCGTGATCGTGCCGATGTTCGCGCAGCGGCTGAAGGTTCCGGTCGTCCTCTGGTCGATGAAGGAGCCGGACCCGAAGGGCGGCCGGTTGCAGAACAACTCATTTTGCGCGGCGAATATGAATTCCCACTTTCTGTACCGCATGCATGTGCCTTATTTTCACGTTCATGCGGAGGTCGGCTCCGAACCCGCGAAGCAGGGACTCGAAAAGGCGATCCGCGTGACGAAGACCGTCAATACGCTCGGCCGGATGCGCATCGGCGTGATCGGCGGGCGCGTCCCCGGCTTCTTCACTTCGAGCTGCGACGAGATGCTGCTGCGCACGAAGATCGGCCCGGAGGTCAAGTTCATCACCGAACACGAGGTCATCGAAACCGCGCGCAAGCTGAAGCCGGAGGAGCTCGACTCCGCCATGAAAACCATCCTTTCGGATGCGACGGTCCATCCGACCGACGGCCCGAGCGACGAACAGCTCCGCAAATCCGCCGCGCTCTTCGCCGCCGTCGGCAAGATGAAGGAGAAGTTCCTCGTCGACACCTTCGCGATGCGCTGCTGGCCGGAGTTCATCGCAGACGACCTCTACGGCATCGCGGTCTGCTCCACGATCGGCCACCTGACCAATCACGGCTTTCTGACCGCCTGCGAGGGCGACGCCTACGGCGCGGTCATGATGCGCATGGCGCAGGAACTGACCGGGGATCTGCCGTTCTTCTGCGACATGATCGTCATGGAGGGGGATTATGGCGTCGCCTGGCATTGCGGCGCGGCCCCGGGCAGACTCTGCCGGCCCGGCTGCCGGCCGCAGCTCTGCCGCAGCGCGACCGTCGAGGGCGGCGGCGTAAAAGGCGTCACCGGCGAATTTCCGCTGAAGCCGGGGCGCGTCACGCTGGCGCGCCTCGGGGAGAAGCGCGACGGCGACGGTTTCCGCATGCTGATCGCCACGGGCGACGCGCTTGATACGGAACTCTTCGTCCGCGGCAACCCGGTCAGAATCCGGTTCGATGCAGGGTGCGACAAACTCCGCGAAGTCGTCATCGGCCAGGGGTGGGAGCACCATTACGCGCTGAGTTACGGTGACATCGTTCCGGAACTGCTCGACATCTGCCGCATCCTCGATATCGAACCTGCGGTCGTTCAATAAGCGGAAAGGGAAACAGCCATGAACAGCGAAAAACTTCTGATCCATCTCGAGCTGAAGCAGGGATACAACAAGGTGTTCGACCGCGGCGAACACAATATGGCGCTGACCGCGTTCGGCGTGATTCAGCTTGCGGCGGGGAGCTCTTACCGGGCTTCGACCGGGGAGTGCGAGGTTGCGCTCGTGCTGCTCGGCGGCAGGTGCGCGGTCCGCGGCGAAGCGTTCGACTTCGCGGAGGTCGGAGCCCGCAGGAACGTTTTCGACGGCAGGCCGCACACGGTCTACCTGCCGCGCCGCACCGCATATGAGATCGCGGCGGTCACCGATGCGGATATCGCGTATAACGCCTCGCCGGCGACGCGCGATACGGCGAAACCGTGTGTGATCACGCCGGAGATGACCCGCGAACTCACGCTCGGGCGCGACAATTTCACGCGCAAGGCCACGATCATGATCGACGAGACCTTCGACTCCGAACACTTCTACATCGGCGAGGGGATGATTCCCTCCGGCAACTGGTCCGGCTACCCGCCGCACCGCCATGACGTCGACAATCCGCCGGAGGAGATCGATATGGAGGAGACCTACTTCTACCGCTTCAATCCCCCGCAGGGGTTCGGCATTCAGAAGGTCTATACGTCCGACGGCCGCATCGACGAAACTTACACCGTCAGAAACAACGACACCGTTGCGATCGCGGAAGGCTATCATCCGCTCTGCGGCGCTCCCGGCTACGAGATGTACTACCTCTGGACGATGGCCGGGAGGGTCAACCGCGGACTGATCTCCGCGAAGGACCCGCAGCACGGCTGGGTGAAGTAAGATGGCGCGGACGGATGCCGTGCTGCTCGGAATCGACTTCGGTTCCGGCGGCTGCAAGGTCACCGCGATCGACGGTTCCGGGCGGCTGCTCGGCGAGGCGTCGCGGGAGTACCCGACTTACTACGAACGCCCCGGCTGGTCCGAGCAGGAGCCGGCCGACTGGTACCGTGCGATGTGCGGAGCGCTCGCGCAGGTGCGCGCTTCCGGCGTCGATTTCACGCAGCTCTGCGCGGTGGCGTTCGACGGCTCGACCCACAATGCTGTGCTGCTCGACGGCGCGATGCGCCCGATTCGCCGCACGATCATGTGGACCGACCAGCGCAGCGTCGAAGAGTGCGCGTCCCTGAAAGAGAAACATGGGGAGCGCATTTTCGAAATCGCGTACCAGATGCCGACGCCTACCTGGACGCTGCCGCAGCTGCTCTGGCTGAAGCGGCATGAGCCGGAGGTTGCGGCAAAGACGAAGCATATCCTTTTCGTGAAGGATTTCGTCCGCTTCCTCGTCTCCGGCGTCGCGGCGACCGACCGCATCGAGGCGCAGGGGACGCTTTTCTACGACATGAAAGCGCGCGCCTGGTCGCGGGAGCTCTTCGCGCTGACCGGCTTCGATTTCGCGGCGCTGCCGGAGCTCGTCGAGCCGACCTCGCGACTGGGAAGCGTGACGCCGCAGGCCGCGGCGGACACCGGGATTCCGGCCGGGACGCCGGTGATCTGCGGCACGTCGGACTCCGCCGTCGAAGATTACGGCGCGGGGGCCGTCGAGCCGGGCGACTGCATCGTGAAGCTCGCAACCGCCGGAAACGTGAATGTCATGACCGCTTCCGCCTGTCCGTATCCGTCCACGCTGACCTACGGGCATGTGATTCCGGGCATGTGGTACACGGTTTCCGCGACGAATGCGGCGGCGCTCTGCCAGCGCTGGTTCCGAGACCTTTTCGGAGATGCGGAGAAGGCCGAAGCCGGTGTGAGCGCCGGCAGGGTGTTTGACCTGATGGACCGTCGCGCGGCGGTCTCACCGGCCGGGGCGAACGGCGTGATGTTCCACCCGTATCTGCAGGGAGAGCGTTCGCCGTACTGGGACGCGAAGCTGCGCGGCAGCTTCACGGGGCTTTCGATCGCGTCGACGCGCGGCGACTTCATACGCGCGCTGCTTGAAGGGGTCGCGTTCTCGCTGCTCGACTGTTACGGGCTCATCGAGGAGATGGGACTGCCGGTGAAGCGGATTTTCCTGATCGGCGGCGGGGCGCGCAGCGCGCTCTGGAGCGGCATCGTCTGCGATGTGTTCAACCTGCCGGTCGCGGTTCCGTCCCCGGGCGATGCATCGTTCGGCGCGGCGCTGCTGGCCGGAACCGGAATCGGGCTTTTCCCCGACAGCCGCGACGCCGTGAAACGCTGTCTCCGGATCGACCGCGAGCTCAGACCCGATCCGGAGCGCGCCGCGCAATATGCGGAGCTCTTCCGAACCTACCGGGAGATTCACGACGCGCTCGCCCCGGTTTACCGGAAGCGCGGAACGGCTTCACGCGCCCGATAGATGTCAATCAACCAAACCGTCAGGAGTTTTGGAATGCAACTTGCCAGAGACAACTACATGTACCAGATGGTCCGCTGCGAACTCATGGACGCGGTCGGAGCGGAATTCGTGAATTCCGGGGCGGCGGACGCCCTCGGACACTCGATCGACTACTACTGGATTCCGGAGATGTGGCACGACCGCGGGCGCGAGCCGCAGAGGCCCGACTTCGTGGTTCATCCCGGTTCGGCCGGAGAGGTCGCCAAGGTCATGAAGATCGCGAACCAGTATGGAATCCCGGTCACCCCGTGGGGCGGCGGTTCCGGCTCCCAGGGCGGCGCGCTGCCGGTCTACGGCGGCATCGTCCTCGACATGAAACGCATGAACAGGGTCGTCGAAATCGATACGCGCACACTCTCCGTCACCTGCGAAACCGGCATCAATGCGCAGCATCTCGAATGGGCGGTTGAAAAGGCCGGCTACTCGACGATGCATTTCCCCGCCTCCATCGCCTGCGCGACCATCGGCGGATTCCTCGCGCACCGCGGCACGGGTGTGCTCTCGACCAAGTACGGCAAGATCGAAGACATGGTCATGTCGCTCGAGGTCGTGACGCCGACCGGGGAGATCATCAATACGCTGCCGGTTCCGCGTCATGCGTCCGGCCCGGATCTCATGATGCTGTTCCTCGGCAGCGAGGGCACGCTCGGCGTGATGACGAAAGTCACTCTGAAAATCCACCCGATTCCGGAGGCGCGGAAATTTCACGCGTTCCTCTTCCCCGACATGCATTCGGCGATGACCGCCGGAGCGGGGCTTATGCACAGCCGGCTTCAGCCCTGCGCGATCCGTCTCTACGACGGCCCCGAGACCGCCCGCCTCATCAGGCGTGTGCTCGGCATCGACCGCGAGGGGGCGTACCTCGTCTTCGGCTTCGACGGCCCGGAGAAGATCGTGGATCTCCAGATGGAGCGCGCCTGCGAAATCTGCCGCGCGGCCGGGCCGAAGGAGGACCTCGGTTCCGAGTCGGGCGAAGCATGGTGGAAAAACCGCTACAAATTTTTCTATCCTCCCTACATGTTCCATATGCCGCAGGCGTTCGGCACGCTCGACACGGTTGCCACCTTCAGCAGGATCGAGAATGTCTACTGGGCGATGAAAGAGACGGTCGAGGAGAATTTTCCGGAGGCGACGTTCATCGGGCACTTCTCGCACTGGTACGACTGGGGCTGCATGCTCTATGCGCGCTTCATCTTCGAACAGGCGCCGGAGGACCCGGCCGAGGCGGCCGCACTCTATAACCGGGTATGGGATCTTGCGATCCGCGCGGCGATCCGCGAAGGCGGCGTGATCAACGAGCACCACGGCGTCGGCCTGAAGCTCGGACGGCTGATGAAAGAGCTCTACGGTCCCGCGATGCATGTGCTCGAGGACATCAAGAAACAGCTTGACCCCAACAATATCATGAACCCCGGCAAGATGGGTTTCAGAGGAGTTTAACATTATGAATATCGATTCGTTTGCCGAAGTCATTTCCGCCTGCCGGTTCTGCTTCATGTGCCGTCATCTGTCGGCGGTCGGGCAGGCCGGCTGCCGCGAAGCGGATACGCCGCGCGGCCGGGCGCTGATCGCGGACACGGTCCGCATGCATCCGGAAAAAATTTCTGACGCCGATTTCGTCGATGCCGTCTACCGCTCCGACCTCTCCGGCGCGAACCGCTTTCACTGCGACGGCTGCCATGACGGCAGAGGGTACGACGAAATCGGCCTTCAGCTGGCGCTCCGGCGCGACATCGTCGAAGCCGGAGCCGAGCCGGAGCGTGTGAAAAAGCTGGCCGATGAGCTCGAGGCGACTGCCGAATGGAAAACCGAAGGCTCCGGCGACGTGCTCTATTTCGTCGACCGTTATACGAAAGAGATTCCGGCTGTCGCGCAGAGTTTTGCAAAGCTCGCGGCAAGGGGACGCATCGCGTACCGCACGGTCACCGGCGGCTGCATCGGCAAGGCGCTCGGCGTGCTCGGCTATGCGGCGCGCTCGAAGGCGGTTGCGGAAAAGTTCGCGGCATTCGTGAACGGGCTCGGCGCAAAGGCGCTTGTGGTTTCGAATCCGGCTGCGTATGATGCACTGGTCAACGATTACGGAAAGTACGGCATCGGCCTGAAGGTGAAGGTCATGCACAGCTCCGAATTCATCGCGGGGCTGAAGCTGGATTTCAGGCAATGCGGCGAGGCGGTCTGCTGTCTGGAGAGCGACTACCTGAAGAACTATGTGAAAAACTACCCGTATCCGGCCGAACTTCTGAAGCAGCTCGGCGTCGTCTGCAAGCCGTTCGGGACGAACGATGAAGAATCTTATACGGCGGGGGAGGGCGCGGTCGTGCTGCCGCTGTTGAATCCGCAGCTTGCGAAACTGCTGGCCGGTCAGGTCGCGGCCCGCGCCGGGGAGGAGTTGTCGGTCACGGCGTCGCCGTACACGCGGCGCGTCCTTGCCGGGGCGGGGCTGAACGTGCTGACGCTCGAAGAACTTGCGGCGAAGTCGCTGTAACGGGAAGCGGGGGCGGATTCGCCGCCCCTGTCTGATACTTGAAAGGAGCCCATATCGATGTCGCTTGTCACCATGCGGGAGCTGCTGCCCGCCGCCAGAAAGCAGAGGCGCGCCGTCGGCGCATTCAACGTGGCGAACTACGAGACCGCTGCCGCTGTCGTCCGGGCTGCGGAGAAGGAGAGGTCGCCGGTCATCATCCAGCTCTACATGCGGCTCTTCAATTCCGACAAGGCGTATGACCTGGCAGGAATGCTGATCCGCATGGCCGGACGGTCGAGCCAGCCCGTCGCGCTGCACCTCGATCACGGCGACTCCGTCACGCAGGTCGAAAATGCGCTGAAATGGGGATACACCTCCGTCATGTTCGACGGTTCGCGGCTGCCGTATGACGAAAACGTCCGGCTGACCCGCCATTGCGCGGAACTCGCGAAAGCCGCCGGAGCGTCGATCGAGGGCGAGATCGGGCACGTTGCCATGGGCGACGATACCGCCCTGACCGAACCGGAAGAGGCCGAAGCGTTCGCCTCGGCCGCCGGAGTCGACGCGCTGGCCGTCTCCATCGGGACCGCCCACGGCTATTACAGGAGCGAACCGAAGCTCGACATCGCCCGCTGCCGGGCCATCGCCGAACGGCTGCCGGATGTGCCGCTCGTGCTGCACGGCGGTTCCGGAACTCCGCTCAGCGAGATTCGCAAGGCGATCGGGAACGGCATTGCGAAGATCAACGTCGCCACCGAGTTTCAGCACACATTCCTGAAGTCGGCCGGAACGAGTCTTGCCGCCCTTGACGGGAAATTCGTTCCGGTTGACAAATTCATGGAGCCGGTCATCGATGACTGCGCCGCTTACATTGCCCGGCTGATCCGCTTCTTCGCCGGACGGTGATTTTTCCGTATGCCTGTGACGGAATCGGTAATCGGCTTACCGCGGAGCGCCTCGCCTGGAGCTGCACCGGCAACCTGCTGAATCAGTACACGGCAATCAACAGCGATCAGCCGACCTGTGACGCCGACGGCAATATGACCACCGGCGACATGGGCCGTCGGATTGAGAAGAAAGTCTCTCCTCCAAGGGGCAGCTTTCCCCCCGCAACTGGGGGGGAGGGCAAACATTATAAGTTTGCTTATAATGAATCGTTCAATGATAAAATAGCCTGCGGTGTAAAAAGAGAGTGATTGCGGTTGCTTTTTAGTTTATTCGGACCGGAAAATTTCCTTGATAAAAATTTTTCTCAGATCGTAGTCCGGGTGCTCTTCTTGTTTCGCAATTCTCCACATTTTTCCCGGACACCGCTTGTATTTTTCTCTGCCCCTGACTAGATTACCCTCAGAATCTCCTTTTCGTCGCGGAATGCCGTCTCTGGATGTCTATGTTGAAGGAGGATGATATATTGACCCTGCTGGTAATCGTATTGATACTGTCAACAACATGTGTTATTTTTCAAGATAAAGTTGCTGATTTTTTGTTGAAATATATTTTTACGGAAAAAAGATTAAAACGCATTGATGGTTTTCTTTCAGGAAAAGAATTACGCAAAGAGGCACAAGAAATAGATTTTGTTTTGAATGCATCGGCTTCTGAGCTGAAAGGACGATTTCAAAATATTTGTAAAAAATACGGGAAACGTTATCAAAAAAAAATTCAAAGACCTCCGTATATGCAATTATTGCCGATTGCCGTGCAAGATTTCTTTGAAAAATATGATTACCTGGTGATTGCTAGGCATAAAATTTTAGATATAAAAAAGATGCAAGTTGAAAACTATAGTGGCCAAGAATATATTCTCGTAGGAAGGGACAGAGAAGATGACGCAGATTATCTGGTAATCCCGCAGCAGAATGAAAATAGAGTTTTTATAAGTTATCTTCCCGGAAGTGAAATGTCTTTGGAAGAAGCGGAGAGTGTCACGGATCAACCTTTCATTTCCAAAGATTATTTTGCTTCCTTTGAGAATTTTCTCTGTTATATGGATCTTTACCTTAGTAAATAAAATATGCTGCTTTTTTAATAATGTGTTCAGAGTGTTTTGCACTGTGAAACTTAAAGGCATCATATTACTTCACCTGAAATTGACCGATCTGGGGAGGAGGATGGGATGAATATCGCGTTGACGGAAAGGTGGGGCGTGCCGACCTCTACGGCGAGACAACCCACAGGAAGCGGGAACGGCTCGGCAACGGTGTGGCTCGTCAGACCGTAACCAGTCCGGATGGAACCAAAGCCATCCAGCCGAGCCGCGACCGGCTTTCCGGCCCGGATGGCGGAAAACGGGCTGAATTGCATTTGCGTCATTGATTTTTGCCCGGAAACTGTCTATATTATCTGAATTCGATATATTCGGAGGCAGACTCCGATTTCATCTGGAACCGGGTTGATGTGCGATGGCAGGGGCAGGGAATAAGTATCAGATCGATATGTGCCGCGGGCCGCTGTTCGGGAAGATCGTGCTCTTTTCCGTCCCGCTGATGTTGTCCGGAATTCTGCAGCTGCTGTTCAATGCGGCTGATCTGGTCGTGATCGGCCGGTTCGCGCCCCACGAGGCGATCGCCGCAGTGGGGGCGACCTCCTCCCTGACCGGGCTGATCATCAATGTGTTCATCGGCCTCTCCATCGGAACCAACGTCCTGGTTGCAAACTATTACGGCGCGAAGGAGCGGAGGAATGTGAGCCGCACGGTCCATACCGCCATTCTGACGGCGATCATCGGCGGCATTTTCCTGACCGGAGCGGGAGTCGTCCTGGCCAGGCCGCTCCTGACGCTGATGGGGACGCCGGACAACGTTCTCGACAAAGCCTGCCTCTACATGTGGGTTTACTTTTCCGGAATGCCGTTCATCATGCTGTACAACTTCGGCAGCGCCATCATGCGGGCTGTTGGCGATACGCGCCGCCCGCTGTATTTTCTGCTGTTCGCCGGAATCGTCAATGTCGCGCTGAATCTCTTTTTCGTCCTGGTGTTCCACATGGATGTCGCAGGAGTGGCGCTGGCGACGGTGATCGCGCAGGGAATCGCCGCCTGGCTGGTGCTGCGGTGTCTCGGGCAGGCGAGGGACGCCTGCCGGTTGAGGCGACGCAATCTGCGGATCGACCCGGTCATCCTGAAACGCATGCTGTGGATCGGCCTGCCTGCCGGTATTCAGGGAATGTTTTTTTCGATTTCGAACATTACGATCCAGTCCTCGGTCAACTCCTTCGGCTCCCTGGCGATGGCGGGCAACACGGCGACCTCCAGCCTGGAGGGGTTCGTCTACATCGGGTCGAACGCTTTTCACCAGACCGTGGTCAGCTTCGTCGGCCAGAACCTCGGCGGCGGCCGGTATGACCGGATTCGCAGAAGCATTCTTTACTGCATGGCTTGTTCGAGCGTCGTCTGTTTGGTGATGGGGTTCGGATTCCTGCTCGACGGCCGGCGCCTGCTCGCCGTCTACAATTCGAATCCGGAAGTGATCGCATGGGGGATGCTGCGGATGAAGGTTCTCTTCACGACCTATTTCCTGTGCGGCATGATGGATGTGGTGAGCGGGGCGCTGCGGGGACTCGGACACTCCGTGATGCCGGCCGTCATCACGTTGATCGGAGTCTGCGTGCTGCGGGTGGTCTGGGTATGCACTGTTTTTCCGCTGCACCCGACCATGGGGAATCTCATGCTCTCTTATCCGATCACGTGGGCGGTGACGGCTGCCGCCAACGGTCTCTATCTCTACTGGGTGTGCCGGAGGCTCTCCCGTCCCGAATACGGAGTCGTGAAGCGCGCCTGACCCGAATCCGGCCGGCTTCCGCGCGGACGCGAGGAGGGAGAACGGTACGCGGGGCGTGCTTTATCGAATCCGCTCCGACCGGCCGCGGGCCGTCAGCACCCGGAAATCTCACTCTCATCACGGTGTTTTTTCAGAATAAAGCGCCATTTTCGATTTGACTTTCCTCCACTGGTACGTTAAATTAAGCGTTCTTGACTCGTAACATGTTTATTGTTATGTTGTTACATGTTTTGTTTTGCGATTTTTGTTTCGTGATTTCTGTTAATTTTATTATTACATAAAATTAGGTGATTCTTGTTTTTTGTGATCGAAAGATCGATAATATCAATTTAAATTTTCTTTATTAAGTCTATGATTAACCAAGTGAAGTGCGTAAGGAAATTCACGCTGATTGAACTTCTGACCGTGGTGGCGATCGTGACGGTTCTGGCCGGCATGCTGATTCCCGTTCTTTTCGGTGCGCGGGCCGCTGCCCGGCAGATCAAATGCACCGGCAACCTGAAAAGCTTCACCCAGGCCGGCGCCCTCTATGCCGAAAGTTTTTCGGATTACTGGATTCCTCCGGCGAATCCGGCATGGTACGACCGGATTGAGTTCCGGCGGCTGGTCGGGGCGTCCGTCAAGCCGAAGAACAGTCTGGAGAACGCCGAGTCCGCGTTTCCGGCCGGAATGCTCTGTCCCGAGTCGTCCGCCGTGCGGTTCAACCGGCCGTTCGCTTATTTTTCGTACGGCGTGACGCTGGACAATCTCTCCGAGGAGAATTACCGGCGGTACGCTTTCCGCCTGCCGCGCATCCGAAAGCCGTCCGGGGCGGCTGCGTGGTTCGACGCCGTCGGCGTTTATGCGACGACGAATTCGAATTGCTTCACCGAGCAGGAGAATGAGATCCCGAACGGCCGGATCATCTACCGCCACCGCAAAATGCTGAATGCCGGCTTCTTCGACGGTCACGTCGCCTCCCTGTCTCCGGGGATTGTCGCGAAGCACTGGGACAGCCGGCTGTCTCAGTTCAACCGCTATTTTTACGAGGGCAACTGACTGTCGCCGGATCAGCGTTCGAGCAGAGCGACGCACATGGCGCTGATGCCCTCTTCCCGCCCCTCGAAGCCGAGTTTCTCCGTCGTCGTCGCCTTGACCGATACCCGGTCGAGCGGCACGGTCAGCACCCGCGCGAGATTCGTCCGCATGGCGAGGTTGTAGTCGAGCAGCTTCGGCTTCTGGGCGACGATGGTCAGATCGATGTTGCCGATGCGCCAGTCCGCCAGGCGCGGGTCCCGCATGACGGCGCCGAGCAGTTTCAGGCTGTCGGCATCCTTGTAGGCGGGGTCGGTGTCCGGAAAAAAACGGCCGATGTCGCCGAGCGCCAGCGCACCGAGGATTGCGTCGATGAGCGCATGGACTGCGACGTCGGCGTCGCTGTGCCCGTACAGCCCGGTCGGATGCGGCACCGGCACGCCGCAGAGAATGAGTTTGCGCCCTTCCGTCAGCCGGTGAACGTCGTAGCCTTGTCCGATCCGAATCATTTCTCCTCCTCCGCTTTCAGCAGCGGTTTCAGTTTCGGGAAAACCCGCAGCGCATTATTGCAGAATACCGCTTCGTGATGCTCTTCCGGCACGATTGCGCGGATGACCTTGATGTATTCGCCGATGTTGACCAGCGGATAATCCGAACCGTACAGAAAACGGCTCCAGTCGCCGAGGTAATCCATCCAGACTCTCATATGTTCGAGATAGCCGCGGAACTGTTTCAGGAATACGGCGGCGTCGATGGTTCCGGCCGCCAGTCCGGAGAGGTCGATCGAAACGTTCTCGTTCTTGGCCGCGACTTCGGTCGCGTCGACGATCCACGGATTCCCGTAATGGGCGAGCACGAAGCGGGTTTTCGGGAAGTCGACCGCAACTTCGTCCACCGTGAGCGGGTGCGCGTACTTGACATGCCCGCGGGTGCCGGCCGTGTCCCCGGTGTGGATGACGACCGGCACATCGCAGGCTGCCGCCAGCTCGAAGAACGGGTAATGGCGCGGGTCCGACAAATAAAGATGGTGGTACCCCGGGTAGAATTTGAGCCCGACGCACTGCGGGGTCTGCAAATACCGTTCGAACTCTTCAAGCGACCGTGTCGTGTTTTCCGGCGTGATCGCTCCGGAATCGACTCCGGCGCAGTAGGCGATATAGTCCGGCTGCCCGTAATGCTCCGGCGTTGTGTTTCCGGCCAGATTCGGTGTCATCGGGCGGCAGACGGCGGGATCTCCGCCGTCCCGGCCGGCCCCCATGGCGACGGCCATGACCACGCCGTTCTTCCTGAAATTATCGGCCACGCCTTCGACGGTGTTGACCTGCCCGGACTCCGCGGCGGTTTCGTTGAACCCGTCCCAGCCCGCGTAATGAATATGTGCATCGATGATCTTCATGATTCTCCTCGTTCTTCATAGATTACGCCGCGTGCAGGTTCCCATGACGACGGAGCGGCCGTGGGGGAAGCCGGAGCTTTCCCGAAACCTGCACACGGCGTTAATTTACCCCGTTTGCCGCGGAAAAGCAAGCCGGAACTTGTATTTTCACGGATGCCCGCTATATTAACCGGATTTGATCAATGAAGGAGTTTTGAGCATCATGGACCCGGCGACGAAAATGTTGCGCAATCCGGTCATTCCGACCTATTTCAGCATCGCGCTGCCCTGGACGATGGCGACGATGGCGAGCTCGTCCGCTGCGATCGTCGACGGGATTTTCGTCGGCAACTTCGTCGGGGCGAATGCGCTGGCGGCGGTCAACCTCGTCATGCCGCTTTTCACCCTGATCGGGGGGATCAGCACGGTGATTTCGACCGGCAGCGTGGTGAAATATGCGAAGTACGCCGGGGAGCACGACTGGGAGAAGGCGGCTGCGATCTTCACGAAGTCGATGATCGTATTGACGGTTTTTTCGCTGCTTTTCACGCTGGCGGCGTTTGCGTTTACGGATGGGATTCTGCATGTCCTCAGCGTCAATGCGGAGCTGTACGGACTTTCGCGGCTGTATCTGCGCATCACGGCCGCGTTTCAGGCTTTCATGATCCTCGGATTCGGGCTGTCGTTCTTCGTCCGGGTGGACGGGAGTCCGGCCGTCGCCTCGGTGGCCGTGACCGGAGGCGCCGTGCTCAATATCCTGCTCGACTGGCTCTTTCTGGCCGTTTTCGGCTTCGGGCTGGCCGGGGCGGCGTATGCGACGGGCCTGTCGTTCGTCTTTACGCTCGCAGTCGCCTGCTGCCGCCTGCCGCGCCGCGACTGCCGGCTGAGGCTGACCCGGCGTCTCGGGTGCTGGCGGGATTTCCTGGGGGCGGTTTACAACGGCTCCTCCGAGCTCCTGAACGAGATTTCGGGAGGATTCATCGTCTTTCTGATCAACGGAATCATGATCCGCGCGGCCGGCGCCAGCGGCGTGGCCGGTTTTGCGGTAATCAGCTATCTGCTGGTGTTCGGCATGATGGCCGCCTTCGGATTCAGCGACAGCCTGAGTCCGCTGGTCAGCTGCAACATGGCGGCCGGCAAGCGGGGCAGGGCGACCGCGTTTCTGCTGACCGCGTGCCTGACCGTGTTCGGCATCGGCGCTCTCCTGTTCGCGGTGCTGACGCTGTGGCCGGAACCGCTGCTGCGGGCATTCCTGCCCGAGGATGCGGCTGCGCTGCAGATCGCGCAGGAGTTCCTGCACGGATTCCGCTGGATGTTCCTGCTGGCGGGAGTCAACATCGTTTTCACTTCGTACTTCACCGGACTGCACAAGCCGCTCTGCTCGCTGGTGACGGCGGGGCTGCGCGGCATGCTGCTGCCGCTCCTGCTGGTCTGGACATTCTTCCGGGTCTGGGGAATTCCGGGCAGCGCGGCGGCGGTTCCGGTCTCGGAGCTGCTGACCTTCACGGTCGGAGCCGTCATCATCTTCAGGCTGAATCGCCGTCATCTGTCGCGCGGACGGCGGGCGGCGGTGCTCGTACACCTGCCGCGCATCCGGTGAGCTCTGTTTTTTCGAAAAATTTGCGGCTTCCGGCGTTTGATAAATCCGGAGGATGCGTTACATTAATTATTGTTAACAAGCTTAACAAAGTAGCAACCCATCATGGAAGGAGTTCCGGAAGATGTACTATACCGGATTTGCGGACGAAGCGGCGCGGGGAATCACCGGCCAGATCGAAGCGACGAAAAAGCTTGGCTGGAAGTGGATCGAATCGCGCGCGGTTGACGGCGTCAACATCCACGATTTGCCGGAGGAGAAGTTCGAGGCGGTCGCCGCCGAGCTTGAAGCATCCGGCGTCGGCATCAACTGCTTCGGCAGCGCTGTGGCGAACTGGGGCTGGGACCCTGTGAAGGAAGAGGATTTCAAGGCGACGGTCGAACAGCTGAAGCGGGCGCTGGTCCGCATGAAGAGGCTGAACTGCAAAATGATCCGCGGCATGAGCTTCCGGGCGCAGTGGAACCGCCCCGCCTGGGATGCCGAGATCGAAGCGCATGTTTTCCGCAAGGTCGAATTTCTGGTCAGAATGTGCGAGGAGGCCGGCGTTCTCTACCTGCATGAAAACTGCAACAATTACGGCGGCATGTCCTGGAAGCATACACTGAAACTGCTCGACCGGATCAAATCCCCGAATTTCAAGCTCGTCTTCGACACCGGCAACCCGGTGCTGAACTTCGACCGCAGCGAAGGCGACGAACTCAGCAGAGTCCAGAGCTCGTGGGAGTTTTACAGCCATGTGAAGGAGTTCATCCATTACGTTCACATCAAGGACGCGAAGTTCCTCGGTTCGAATATCGAGAGCGGCTTCAACAAAGCCGAGTTCACCTTCCCGGGCGAGGGGGAGGGGGACGTCGTCCGCATCGTGACCGATCTGCTGAAGAACGGCTACGACGGCGGGTTTTCGATGGAGCCGCATATGAAGAATGTGTTCCATGAGAGTGTCCCCGAAGGACAGCGCGAGCAGGAGAAGTTCGATAATTACGTCGAATACGGCCGCCGTTTCATGCAGCTGGTCGACGATGTGAAGAAGTCGCTCGCATAACAGATTTCGCCGACAGCATTTGAAACGATGTCCCGGTTTTCCGGCCGCAATGCAGCAGGGAACCGGGACATTTCTTCGGGTCCGCATTGGCGGAGTCTGGAATCGGCCGGAGATGAAAAAACGCGATGGAGCTTTCGATGCTTTTTCCGGGCCGGCCGTCAGCACCGCTGCGGAAGGGGCTCTGCCGGAATTCGAACAGCGGGAACTACTCCTCCGGATCGAAATCGGCCCGCTCAAGAGCGGTGCGGCAGCTCTCGCAGGAGAAGCCGCGGCCGATCAGAAAGCGGAACGCTTTTTCGCGCTTGCGGCGCGGATCGGTCTCGCGTGCGAGCAGACGGAGTTTGTAGGCGAGCGCTTCCGACGCGCGTTCCGCCTCGGTTTCGGCGGCGGCTTCGAGCGGTTCTTCCTGAAGTTCGGCCGGTATGCCGCGCTTGCGCAGCGCAAGCCTGATCCGGCGCCCGCCGAGACAGCGCCCGGCCAGAAGCTCCGTGTAATCGGCGGCGAATGCCTCGTCGTTGACATAGCCGCGTTTGCGACATTCGGCGACGGCGTCGCGCGCTTCGCGGAACGGATAACCGGCGGCGCAGAGCTTGTTCAGGAGCTCGCGCTCCGACAGGGCGCGGCGCGAAAGCAGCCGCATCGCTTTTTCCATCGCGCTTTTTTTCGGTTTTTCCATGCCGTCTCCTTTTCCGGAAGGTACTATAGAAGCAATTGCGGAAAATGCAATTGAAAAGTGCGGGTTTGGAGGTTATATTTTTTCCGGCCGACGTGATCGGAAGGGCGATGGTGTGTTAATGCCGCAGGAACATGAACAATGCCTTTCTCTTCAGAGAGCGGGGCCCCCGAAAAGTATCATCCGCCGTGCAAGCGCAGTGGATGACAAGCCCGACTTGTCCTCGGCAGCCACGGCGAAGGAGGAAGGGTGGCAACTTTTTGAGGAAAATATAAACAATGCCTTTCTCGGAGGTGTGAGTACGGCGGAGCCGCACGGAACACCGGAGAGCGGGGCCCCCGAAAAGTACCCGAAGCTTTTGGGCTGTAAGCCCAAAAGACCCGAGGCCCGTGGCCGAAGGGTGGCAACTTTTTGGGGAACATGGGAGTTCTGGAATGAAGCTGCCTGGTGATTTTCATGTTCATACGTGCATGCGGCCGGTCGATGACGGCGCGGAAGAGATGACGCCGGCGGCAGTGGCCGCCGCCATGCGGAGCCGCTCCTTCGGGGCGTTCGGGTTGAGTCCGCATTTTCATTTCGATTCGGATTTCGGCGCGGTCTGCGCCTTCCTCGACGCGGCGCGGGAGGAGACGCGCGGAATCCTCCCGATGTTCCGCGGCGTGGAGACCGAGTGCATCGACGCCGTCGGAAGTCTGCCGCTCTCGCCGGAGCAGGCCCGGCGGCTCGATTATGTGATTGCGGCCCCCGACCATTACAACTGTACCGGAGTCGTCCGGCCGCCGAAGGACCGGCGCGGCTGCCTGCTGTTCCACCAGAAGCTTCTGATTGCGCTGGCGGAAAATCCGCTGGTCGATGTCATTTCGCATCCGTGGGCCGCGCTGATTCTGCTGACCTGCGAAGGCCATCTGCCCGGTTACGACCGGATCGAGTCGCTCGATGCCGTGCCGGAGACGTGGATTGCCGAATTCGCCGCCGCCGCGCGGGAAAACCGGACCGCCGTCGAGATCAATGGTTTTTTCACCGGCACCTATCTGCGGCGCCGCGGGGAAACCGGCCGGTCCTACGGGGAGGCATACCGGAACTTCTACCGGATTCTCGCCGCTGCCGGAGTGATGCTGTCGCCGGGCAGCGACGCCCACCGCCTTGCGGACCTCGCCCAGATCGACGACGCCTCCGGCTGGCTCGAAGCCCTGAATCTGCCGGAGGCGCAGATCTGGCGGCCGCGAAAGCGGGCATGAAAAAAGCGCCCCGGGTGGAGCGCTTTTCACGGCTGTTCGCTCAGGCGCGCGTTTTCCGGTTCCGCAAACGGTAACCCGTGTAGGTTCCGCCGCAGACCAGCAGCGCAGCGAGGAGGCCCGGCAGCGGCTGGCCGGACGGAACCGGCGCTTTGGAACCGACCTGAACATTCAGCACCGACTGCGCCGCATCGATCATCTGATCGTAGGTGTAATTCCCGGTCGGCGAGGAAACATACTGCCCGTATTTTCCGAAGGCGACGACGTAGTTGTTCCTGTCGAGGATCGCGGTTCCGTTGTAGGTATGCTGGCCGTCGAGACCCGGCGTGTTGTACACGGTCCGGCCGTCGGCGTCCCTGGTCCAGAAGCCGATCGAGTCGCCGGCGTTGAATTTGAGCGCCTTCCCGTCGGCGCCGATTGCGGTGTACTGCCCGTTGCCGATATCCGCGAGCCTGATTTCCTCGCCCTTGTTCCGGCCGTCCAGATAATAAGCGCCGAATTCCGGCGCGCCTTTGCTGAACGATGCATACAGATAGGAGCCGGTGTTGAAATAAAACGCATTCTGCAGCCCGAACCTGCCGGCACGGTCGGCATAGGCGTCATAAGTATCCTTGCCGTAATCGGAATGGGCCGCGCTGATGCTGCCGTAATCGAACTGGAACGCCGCGAACGAACTTGCCGCCGCACAACAGAGAAGGAACGCAACCAACCGTTTTTTCATTTTCCAGCCCTTATCCATGACTTTCATAGTGATTCCTGTTTTAATATAGATTCACTCGTGTGGAAAGCAAATGCGGAACTGCGGGGAATGAATCTTTTTCGTTAAAAAAGCCGTTCTCCGAAAAGAAGTTGGAGAAACGGCTTTCCCGGTTGTCGGAAAGGTTCAGAGGCCGGCTTCGGTTTTCAGCTGCGCACACCACCTGCCGATGCGCCCGGCGGTCTCGCCGGGTTCGTTGTCATCGTCGAGGGCGAGCCCGATGAAGTGCCCGTTCTCTTCGGCGGTCGAGGCGCTGTGCGGATAGCCGGCGCTTTCCCAGGCGCCGATCAGGATGCCGCCGGCGGCCTTGACTATATCGCCGATTTCGCCCATCGCGTTCAGGTAGGTATCGGCGAAGCCGACCGCATCTCCGAGGCCGAAAAGCGCGACTTTGCGTCCTGACAGATCCGCCGCTTCGAGCATCGGCAGGGCGCTTTGCCAGTCGTCCTGGAGTTCGCCGCAGCCCCAGGTGGAACTGCCGAGAATGAGAAGGTCGGCCTTGAAATCGTCCGGGACCGCGTCGGCGGCGCTGACGGCGGTTCCGCCGAGTCCGGCGGCGATCGCCTCCGCCGCCCGCTGCGTGTTTCCTGTGGTCGAACCGTAGATGACTTTGATCGATTGGCTCATGAATAGCTCCTTATGTTCGGTTCTTCCGGACTATGCGGCCGGAAGAAGGTTGTGAATATCGCGTAACGTTTCTTCCAGCGGGCGGCCGCAGCCGACGACTTGGCGCATGGCGCTTTCCGCGCGGCGGAACCGTTCCATGACCGCCAGCGATTCGGTCGGTTCCCCGGCCACCCGCCAGAGGCCGCGGGGGAGGGCGAGGCAGGCGTCCGGATTCTCGATGTAGCCGCGCACATCCTTGAGCGGATAGCCGAGGAATACCCCGATTTCGTGCGGGAATCCGCTTCCGTTCCGGCAGCGGAACTCCAGCTCGGCCAATTCCGCGCCGCGCCGGTATCCGCGGCCGGCCAGAAATTCGGCGTTGTGCGGTTCGGAGAGCACACGTTCGAGCGCCCCTTCGCGGAAGAAGAATACCACGAGATTTTCGCTGTTCCGCCTCAGAATCCGGCAGCGGAGCTGCAACGCTGCGAGGATCTCCGGCTGGTGGAGGCAGAAGAGGTCATGCTGTTTCCCTCCCGTCTGCCGGCAGTCGGTCAGGCGAAGCAGCCCGGCCGGCTTGACGCCGAGAATCACCGGGGCCAGTTTGACCAGCAGATACCGGATCAGCCGGTTCGTGTCGGGGCATTGCATTGCAGGGGCTCCCTTGTTTTTTATTAGGTTTGACTAATTTGTATCGTAAATAAAAAATATCCGCTTCTGCAACAATATATATGCAGAGCGGATATTTTTCAAGCAATGAAAATTAGAAAAGACTAACTTTCTTCGGCTCGACCCGGTACAACACCAGCGGCGCGGCGATATAGCCGTTGACGCTTTCGGCGAAATCGAGGTAGTGGCGGGTTGCCTTGTGTTCCTCGAGCGCCTTGTCGTTCTCCCAGGTTTCGAGAATGAGATAGGTGTTCTGGTGCAGGACGTCCGGGAGGACGTCGTAACTGATGTTGCCCTTCTCCCTGCGGGAGTTTTCGATGAGCGGCCGGACCATTTCTTCGAAGGCTTCGGCTTTTTCGGGCAGGGTTTGAACGACGACGACGAGTTTGAACATGGTTACTTCTCCTCATTGGGTTTTCCGGCATCTTTGCCGGGGACGGCGGGCTGCTGCGGAGCGGGCGCCGGTTCGGGCAGCCGGCTCTGCAGCAGCTCTGCTTTTCTTCTCAGTTCCTCCTTCTGCATCTGTTCCAGCTGCTGCTGGAAGACAGGCAGATACTCCTGCATCTTCTTCTGGGTGACCTGCGCCGCCGCCGTGGCGATCCGGCTGCCTGCCGCGGCTTTTTTGCGGCCGATCGGGGTCTGGTAGAAGCGGATCAGCTCGCGGATTTCGTCCGGCGCGTAAACTTCGAGATAGATCCGGGCGAGCTCCTCCTTCTGCGCTTCGAACGAGATGGTATTCCGCAGGTACATTTCGAACGCCTGCCGGTATGCCAGCAGCTCCGGCGCGGCCTTCAGCTGGGCTTCGAGGCTGGTTTTGAGCGTCTGCTCCATCATCTGCGGGGTGCCTTCGGCTTCGAGAAGCGCATAGGCGAGCATTCTGTCCTCCAGCCTGGGCTGCCGGACCGGGTTTTCCGCGGAAAATCCGGCTACTGTCGCAAGCGTGAACGCCGCGGCGATGCTGACGATCTTCATGGTTTCTCCTCCGTCTGGTTTGCATCGGCGAGCCGGATGCCGTCATCGGTGATGACGATCTTCCGTTCCTTGTACAGCATGCCGATGAGCTGTTTGAATACGCGTTTGCTGAAACTGAAGCTGGCCTGAATCTCTTCGACGCTGCTCTTCGAGTTGAGCGGCAGGAAGCCGCCGGCGTCTTCGAGCGCGTCGAGGATCGCCGGCTTTCCGGCGGCGACGCCGTCGAAACCGTCGGGGCGGAAACGGATATCCGCCCGGTTCTCCTCTTCCCGGATGCAGTGGACGAAGCCGGTGAAGCGGTCGCCCGGCTTGACGGCGCGGAACAGCTCGTTGTCGTAGATGATGCCGATGTATTTATCGTCAATGATGACGCGCCAGCCGAGGCGGGCTTTATCCCAGACCGTGAATTTGACTTCCTGGTTCGGAACGAGTTCCCGCACATCGCCGGTATAGAACCGGCTCAGCCGGCGCGAGGCGACGATCCGGCCGGTCTTTTCGTCGATGTAAAGCCGCACCAGGTAACTCCTGCCGGCCTCGACGCGCTGCGGCTGTTCGCGGAACGGCAGCAGCAGGTCCTTGTCGAGCCCCCAGTCGAGAAAGGCGCCGATCTTCGTCGTCTCCTTGACCCGCAGCACGGCGAGCGTGCCGACTTCAGCCTTCGGCTTCTGCGTCGTGGCGACCGGCCGGTCCTCGGAGTCGAGCGACAGGAACACTTCGAGTTCGTCGCCCTCTTTGAATCCCGCCGGCGCGAACTTCTTCGGCAGCAGGACGGTTTCGCGGTGATTCCGGCCGTCGGAAAGGTAGAATCCGAATTCGGTCTCCTTCTCCGCGGTCAGCAGTTGATGTTTTCCGATGTTCAGCATATTCAGAGGTTCCTCCCGATCAGGCGGATGGAGCCGAGCGGACTCTGCACGCGCTCCGCCACGACACGGCATTTGACCCGCAGCAGGAAGAAGACCGGCCGTTCGCAGCCTTCGTCGAGCGATTCGAAATTTCCCTGGCCTTTCGAGACGACCACGTCGGCGCCGCGCATTGCGTCAAGCAGTTCCCGGCCGCTGTGGCGCAGCGAGACCCCCGGCGCCCGGTCGCCGGTGTCGACGATGCGGACTCCTTCGATGCCGGAGAGCGCGGCTTCGCGCCGGGTTACGTCGTTCAGGATCGGATATCCCCGCACGCCGACCGTGATTTTGTCGCGGTAGCGTTCGATGAGCAGCCGGTCGATCACGGCTTCGCCGCAGTTGTCGAGCATGTAGAAAATCGATCCGGCCGTGTCGAGGCGGCGCCGGAATTCGGCGCAGAGTTCGCGGTCGAACGGGAGATCGAACACTTCGCGAATCCGCTTCTCCGCTTCATGCAGTTCGAAATTCGGGTTTACACCGTAGTCGATGATGTTTCCGCCGATGGCGAGCCGCACGGCCGCCTCGAACGGATCCGGATGCGCTTCGGCGGTGCGGCGCAGTTCCGGCAGGAGCGCGAGTCCGAGTTCGGTCGAGCGGTCCTTGATGTCCCGGAACGGGTCATCGATGCCGGAGAGCTCGGTGACGACGGAGTGGAACATCGCGGCGAACTCCGGCGGAGTCGTCTCCCGGTCCGCTTCGAGCACGAGTTTCAGCAGCCGGCGGACGAGGGCGTGCCGCTCCTCTTCCCCGCCGACCGCCTGCTTGGCGAGCTCGGAAAGCTGGGAGAGGATGCACGGATAACAGTCTACTTGAACGCGCATCGTTTACGCCTCGGTCCAGTTCGAGCGCAGGAGCGCGGCGGTTGCCTCGAGCGCTTCCGGCACGCAGCGGATGTCCGCCAGCACCGGCATGAAATTATTATCGCCGTTCCAGCGCGGCACGATATGCATGTGCAGGTGGTCCGGCACTCCCGCGCCGGCTGCCGAACCGAGGTTGAAGCCGACGTTGAAGGCGTCCGGACTCACGACCTTGCGCAGCGTGAGCTCGGATTGGATGCAGAGTTCGAAAATCTCGGCGCGCTCCTCTTCCGACAGCAGCGGCAGGTCCGCGAGGTGACGGTACGGCGACACCAGCAGGTGTCCCGCATTGTACGGGTAGCGGTTCAGCATCACGAAAGCGGTTCTGCCGCGCCGGATGACCAGCATGTCCCCGGGCTTGCCGGACGGGGCGTCGCTGTCACAGAGAAAACAGCGTTTCTCCCTTTCCCCGCGGATGAATTCGACGCGCCAGGGCGCCCAGAGCGGACGGGGTGTTTCTTCCATATCATTGTTCCTTGGTTGGCTGATTGACCGTCAGGCTGCGGAGATGCCGTTTGCGCCGGACGAACTGTTCGACGGCAAACAGCATCCACGCGGCGCAGCCGATGCCGAGCAGCAGGACGAACCATTCGCCGAACCGGACGAAGACGGTTTTCTCCGGCTGCTCCGGCACATGGATGCGGACGGGCAGGATACCGCGCCCGCGGCGCAGTTCGAGCCGCTTTTCGGCTCCCGGCACTTCGAGAACCTGGGTGATCTCCCCCGTAGGCAGGACGACGAGGGAACCGCCGTTGTTGCCGCAGCGGACCATGGTCAGCCCGGTCTCGACCGCGCGGGTGACCGCGTTGGCGAGGTGCTGCTCGGGTTCGCTGCTGGTCGGGTACCAGGCGTCGTTCGAGAGGACCACGAGCACGTTTGCGCCGCGGAGCGCGAACGCCCGGGTCAGGTAGCTGAAGATGCCCTCGTAGCAGATGGCGACTCCGGCGCGGACGTTTTCCCCGAGCGGGACCGGGTTGAAATTCGTGCCGGGCGCCAGGTCGCGGTTCATGTCGATTCGGTCGATGATGAAGCCGGGCAGCAGCTCGCGGAACGGAATATACTCCCCGAACGGCACGCGGTGGATTTTATCGTATTTGTGGACGAGCCGGCCCGACCGGTCGAAATGCAGCGCGCTGTTGGTGACCTGCGGCGTGCTGCCGTCGCGCGGAAGCGGGTCGCGGAAATCGATCGCTCCGACCAGCATCGGTACCCGGTAGGAGAGCCCGAGCGACTGGACGGTCCGGCGGAATTTTGCCGAGATCGGGTGGGCGGCGCGGAACGGAACCGGAACCGCCGACTCCGGCCAGATCACGATATCGGGCCGGACTTCCCCTTGCAGGGCTTCGCGTGCGAGCGCGGCATAGATATCGAGCGCTTCATCCGCCTCGGCCGGCGTCGCGTTCCGCCGCTGGGAGATGTCGCCCTGCAGCAGGACCGGGAACCAGTTCGGCTCCCCCGTCTTCGCATGGTGCGTGTAAAGCAGCAGTCCGGCCGCGTGCAGCAGAGCGAAGAGCGCCGCCGCGAGCAGCAGCAGCTTGACTCCGGCGAGCCGGAAGCGGGTCAGCGCCGCCCCGGCCAGCGCAGCGCCGAAGAAGGCCGGGACGAACATGATTCCGTAGTGTCCGGTGACCGAAGCGATCTGAAGAAGCGGAATATTCCGCCACATGGTGACCGACAGGTCGTTCCACGGGAAGAGGCGTGACCGGGTCCACTCGAAGAGCGTGTAGAGCGCCGCCGCGCCGAAGGCGAAGAGGACGAGCCGCCCGAATGCGGCCGGTCCGGTGAGAAACCGTTTCCGCGCCTCGTACCCGTCGAGTTCGACCGCGAGCGGAAAGAGCGTGTTCCGCCAGAGGAACGGCAGGCACGCCGCCCAGCAGGCCGGCCAGAGCGAGATGACCCACGGCATCAGGAACGGGATCACCGGGTCGATTTCGCGCAGGAAACGGAAGGCGAAGAGCGACCAGCCGACGCCCCACGCGTAACCGGCCAGCGCCGCGAACCTCCAGCGCGAACGGGCCGCGACGGCGATGACCGGCGTCAGCGCGACCAGCGCGAGGACGCTGAAGTTCAAAGGCGGCAGCGCAGCCGCGAAACAGCCGCCGCCCGCGAAGCAGAGGGCGAGCTCCGCGAGGCGGCGGCGGAACGAAACAAGACCGGCTTCATTCGGCTCTTTTTCAGCCGCCGGAACCGGTTTGCCGGAAAAAAACGAGCGTAAATTCAACATTTCAGAACGAATCCCATTGACAGAAAGCTGCTTTCGGTGTAATTTACATCGCTTTACAGATAAATTCAAAACGGTTTTGGAAGAATTGCGGTGAAAGAGAGGGGCCGGAGCGGCTCTTCTCTTTTTCGCACGATTGTGCCGGAGCCAAGCGATAGAGTATGCGCAAAATGAAAATCGGTGAAATTCAGGAATTCGACCATCTTGTGATCGGCAGCGGTCTGGCCGGATTGTCGAGCGCGCTGCATCTGGCCGAATCCGGCCGCAGCGTCGCGGTCGTGACCAAGCGTGAAATCTTCGAGTGCAACAGCCGTCTTGCCCAGGGCGGCGTCGCCTGCGTGGTCGACAGCCTCGACTCGTTCGAGGAGCATGTGAAGGATACGCTTGAGGCCGGCGCCGGGCTCTGCGACGCCGGTGCGGTCCGCGCCATCGTCGAGGCCGGCCCCGAAGCGATCCGCGAACTCATCGACCTCGGCGCGAAGTTCACGACCCGCGGCGACCTCGGTTATACCGAGGATTCGAACGAGTATGACCTCGGCAGGGAGGGCGGCCACCACAAGCGCCGGATTCTGCACGCCGGGGACATCACCGGCGCCGAGCTTGAGCGCGTGATGATCGAAGCGGTCCGTTCGAAGCCGAACATCCGGATTTTCGAATACCATGTCGCCGTGGACCTCGTGGTCAGCCACCGGCTGAACCTCGGCGGTCCGAACCGCTGTTTCGGCGCGTATGTGCTTGATGTGAAGAACGGCACCATCGTGACCATGCTTTCGGCCACGACGACGATCGCCTGCGGCGGCGCCGGGAAGGTCTATCTGTACACGAGCAATCCGGATGTCGCCTGCGGCTCCGGCGTCGCCATGGCCTACCGGGCGGGCGCGAAGATCGCAAATATGGAATTCATCCAGTTCCATCCGACCATCCTCTACCATCCGACCATCCGTTCGTTCCTGATCAGCGAGGCGCTGCGCGGGGAGGGCGCGGTTCTGAAGTGCCGCGAGACGCGCGACTCTGAGCCGGTCGAATTCATGCAGAAATATCACCCGATGAAGAGTCTTGCGCCGCGCGACGTCGTGGCGCGCGCGATCGACTCCGAAATGAAGCGTACCGGCGAAGAGTGCGTATACCTGGATATCCGCCATCACGACGAGGAGACGCTGCGCCGCCGTTTCCCGAACATCTTTGCTAAGTGTCTCGAGGCCGGCATCAATATGGCGAAGGACCTGATTCCGGTGGTGCCGGCCGCCCACTTCGTCTGCGGCGGGATCAAGACCGACGTGAACGGCGAATCGAGTATCCAGGGGCTGTTCGCCGTCGGCGAATCCGGCTGCACAGGGCTGCACGGGGCGAACCGCCTTGCGAGCAACAGCCTGCTGGAGGCGCTGGTCGTGCCGAAGTTCGCCGCAAAGGAGATCGAGCGGAAATACCCGCTGTTCAACGCCGGGCGTCCTCCGGCCGAAGCGGCGCTGAACTGGACCACCGGCAATGCGACGGACTCCGACGAGCAGGTCGTCATCACCCACAACTGGGACGAGATCCGCCGCTTTATGTGGGACTATGTCGGAATTTACCGCACGAACAAGCGCCTTGAACGCGCGAAGAACCGGATCAAGATGATCCGCAAGGAGATCGAAAAGTATTACTGGGATTTTCTCGTCACCGCCGACCTTGTCGAACTGCGCAATATCGCGACGGTGGCGGAGCTCATCATCGATTGTTCGCTCCTGCGGCACGAGAGCCGCGGACTACACTACAACGCCGATTATCCGTACCGGGACCCCGAGCTCGAGTGCGTCGATACGGTCATTCAACGGAAGCTGTGATTTTTTGCCATGAAACATGATTTACCGGTCGCGCCCCATGTCGTCGATCTGATTTCCGAACTCCAGAACGCCGGATACGAAGCTTATATCGTCGGCGGGGCGATCCGCGATCTGCTGCTCGGGCGCAAGCCCAAGGACTTCGATATTTCAACCTCCGCCACGCCGGAGGAGGTCCGCGCCGTATTCGGGCGCCGCATCGCCCGGATTATCGGCAAGCGTTTCCGGCTGGTTCACGTCGAATACAGCGGGGAGCTGTTCGAGGTCAGCACGTTCCGCCGGGCGCCGACGCGCACGGCGGCGAATTCGAAGAAGGAGTTGCCGGAGAATCTGATTCTTTCGGACAACTCCTTTGGCACGGCGGAGGAGGACGCCTGGCGGCGGGACTTCACGGTCAACGCGCTCTTCTACGATCCGGTCAATTCCGAGCTGCTCGACTATACGGGGCAGGGGATCGACGACATCCGCAACCGGGTCGTCCGGGCGATCGGCGACCCGAAGCTGCGGTTCGAGGAGGACCCCGTCCGCATGCTGCGGGCGCTGAAGCTGATCGGCCAGTACGACTTCACGATGGATGCGGCGACCGAGAACGCGCTCTTCTCCGAACTTGAGCTGATCCGGGTGGCGGCGCCGTCGCGCCTGGCGCTCGAGCTTGAGAAAATTCTGTCGAGCGCCTATGGCGACAAGCATTTCCAGGCGTTCCACGACTACGGGCTGCTGCCGTATTTCCTGCCGGAACTGAACGCGGCGTGGGATACGCCGCACGGGGATTATGCGCTGAATCTCCTGAACGAACGCAATTGCCGGGTCAGGGAGGGGCTTTACCGCAACAGCGTCTCGCTCGCCATGGCGGCGCTTGCGCTGCCGTTCGTCGAGCTTGAGTGCGGCGGCAAGCCGGGCGACCTCTGGAATCCGGGACCGGATTCGACGGCCGCGATCCGCGGTGTGCTCGATCGGCTGTTCAAGCCGCAGACGATGATGAACCGCATGACCATGTCGGCCGAACGCGTGCTGATTCTGCAGTCGCTTTTCCGGGACGAAAAGGCGAAACCGCGTCTGATCGAGGCGAAGTCCTATCCGCATGCCCGGGAGCTGATGCTGCTCCGGCTGTCGGTTGCGGAGGAGGATACGGCCGAGGCCGAGAAGCTGTGGCCGGCGGCGGTTCCGCGCCGCCGCATTTCCGCGGCGAAGCGCGAAGATTCCGAAAGATCCCCGCGCCGCCGCCGTCGCCGCGGCCCGCGGAAAGAGAAAGAGAAATCGCAGGAGGCATAGAGGGATGGGACGGAGCTCGAAGATTCTCCGGCTGCTGCCGCTGCTGGCGGCCTGCTGCATGCTGGAAGCCGGGGAAAGCGTGCTCAAAGTTCCCGGAACCGGAAAGCCGGTCGCTTACGGCGGCCGGTTTTCGAATGCGAAGGTCATGATTCCCGACACCTACCGGCCGAAGGCGCGCGAGATGCGCGGCGCCTGGGTCGCGACGGTCGAGAACCTCGACTTTCCGAAACATGCCGACGCCGCGTCGTTCCGGCGCGACTACCTTGCGGTGGTGGACAATCTGAAGAAGTCGAACTTCAATACGATCATCTTTCAGGTGCGTCCGATGAACGATGCGTTTTACCCGTCGAAGCTGAATCCGTGGTCGCGCTGGATGACCGGGGCTGAGGGAAAAACGCTCGGCTTCGATCCGCTCGACTTCATGGTGAAGGAGGCGCACCGGCGCAACCTCGAATTCCATGCCTGGCTGAATCCGTACCGGGTCGTTTCATCGACCAGGCTGCGCAAGGCCGCCTACCTGCGTACGCTGGCCGCGAACAATTTCGCACGGAAAAATCCGCATCTCGTGCTCGAGGTGAAGCGCAAGGACGGCACATACTCGCTGCTTCTGAATCCCGGCGAACCGCGGGTCGTGCGCCATATCCTGGCGACGGTGCGCGAGATCGTCGAAAACTATCCGGTCGACGCGATCCATTTCGACGACTACTTCTATTTGTACGGCGGTGTCGGCAATTCGGATCACAGCACCTTCCGGCAGTACAATCCGCGGCGGCTGTCTCTCGAGGACTGGCGGCGGGCGAATGTCGACGCCATCATCAGCGGCGTAAAGCGGGAGCTGACGGATTACAACCGCCGCAGCGGGCGCAAGGTCGCCTTCGGCGTGAGCCCGTTCGGCATCTGGGCGAATAAAAAGAGCATGTCGTCCGGCTCGCTGACCGGAGGGAATCAGTCGTTTTTCTCGCAGTACGCCGATACCCGCGGCTGGGTGAAGAAAGGGTGGGTCGATTATATCGCGCCGCAGCTCTACTGGCCGTTCACGATGGATGTCGCCGCCTATGCGGCGCTGGCCGACTGGTGGGCCGATGTCGTCCGCGGGACTCCGGTGAATCTCTACATCGGCCACGGCGCCTACCGGCTCGGGGCCGACAGCCGCTGGCACCGCGGCGAGCTGGCCGATCAGCTCCGCTACAACACGAAGCTGCGCGAGGTGGACGGCTCGATCCTGTTCTCTTATCGCAATGTGTTCTCGCCCTCGAATCCGGTCATGCGGGATGCCGTCGGCAAGGTTCTGCGCGAATACTGGAAAACTCCCGTGCCGTGTCCGCCTTGCGGCAATGTCCGCCGCTGACGTTTCGTCCGGCGGCGGTCAGGCGTTCCGTTCCTCGATGCTTTCGCGGTAGAACTCGGCGAGACGGCTGCTCATGGTGTTGTAGCTGTAACGAGTTTCGGCTTCGCGGCGGGCGTTCGCCGCGAGCTTGTCCTTGAGTCCGTAGCGCGACAAGGTCCGGTAGGCGTTCAGAAGGCTGCCGAGATTGTCCGGCTCGAAAAGCAGCCCGTTTTCACCGTCGCGCACGAGCTGTTTGAGGCCGCCGACCGCCGAGGCCAGCACGGGAAGCCCCGCGCTCCACGCTTCGAGCACGACAATGCCGAAGGTTTCGTCGCGCGAGGGCATGATGAAAACGTCCGAATCCTGGTAAGCCGCGATAAGACGTTCGTCGTCCGCTCCCAGCCCCGGCACGATGGTGACGCGGTCGTCGACCTGCAGCTCCTTCGCAAGCTCGGTCAGCTCCTTTAAATAGTAGTCGGTGCTCGGGGGGCCGATCAGCAGGGCATGGACGTTTTCTCCCTCTTCGGTCAGGGTCGAAACGAACCGGACGAGCAGCTTCTGATTCTTCTGATCGTCGATGCGCGAGACGCAGAGCAGCAGCGTCCGGTAGGGCGGAATGTCGAACGCCTTGCGGACGTTGGTTTTGACCGGAGTTGCGAAACGTTCGTAATCGACGCCGTTCGGCAGCCGCAGAATCCGTTTGTTCGGCCATCTTTCCCGGAGGAAGTCAGCCTCTCCCTCGCCGACGCAGACGATGCCGTCGGCGTCGGAAATGAAATTCCGGCGCCAGCCGTAGACCAGCTCGATGAATCTGCCGCAGGAGAAGGTGTGACGCAGCGGGCGTTCCATTTCCCGGCGCTCCTTCTCCGGCGTCTGCAGGTAGCCGCGGTGGAAACTTACGATGTACGGAATTTTTCTCTGCTTCGCGGCGGCGCGGACCATTCCGGCGATCCGGCCCGAGCTGTGCACGTGCAGCAGGTCGAAATCCGTGCTTTGCAGATAACGGTAGAGCGGAAGGGATACCGGGTTGCCGCCGCGGCGGTCCAGCCGGTGCTTGTCCTCTTCCGAGAGCGGCCAGTACGGGTAATAGTAGGGGAAGCGCCGGATCTCGATGCCGCCGCGCTCTTCGAACTCGACCGGCGCCATCGCCGTGGTGCTGAGAATCTGCGAATCGATATTGTGGCTTCGCAGCCCGAATACGCTGTTCCAGAGGGAGTTTTCGGTGCCGCCCCATTCATCGAAGGCGAACCGTCTTAGAATTTGAGCGGTTTTCAGCATGATGTTTTTCCTTCATTTCCGGCGGCAGCGCGATTGCCGCGGTAATAAGCGTAATGTTGCACGAACCGCCACGGCACGATGCCGGGCAGGGCGGAGTAGCAGCGGCCGTCGCGGACCGCACGCAGGTCCGCGAGCGTGTCGCGGAGAAAACGGCGCAGAAAGCTCCGGAACGGAAACAGTTCGCCCAGTGCGATGGCCCGGCAGCGGCCGAGAAGACGGTTCCAGTCCCACAGGTTGCTCCAGTTGACCGGCCGGGAGTATTCGATTCGCGCGGCGGGCGCATAGACGATTCGCGCTCCGGCTTCTTCGGCGCGGCGGGCCCACTCCGGCGCCACGGCGAGCGGCAGGGAGGCGCCGACCGGAATCCGGTCGAAAAGCTCCCGGCGGACGGCGGCTCCGGCGAAGGAAAACTCCGGCGTTCCGGATGAGAAACGGCGCATGGTGTCGCACCAGACCTCGAACGGCGCATCCGGGCGGCTCTCCTGCTGGGCGAAAGCCGCCGCGGTCCCGGGGGCCCCGAGCGGCTTCAGCAGTTCGTTCAGGTAGTCCGCGTCGAGCGGACACGCATCGGCGTGGTTGACGACGACGATATCGCCGCGGCACTCCGGCAGGACACGGTTCAGGATTTCACCCGGCAGGTGTTCGCCTTCCGGCATCCGGAAGCGGCGGATTTCCGGGTAGTAGTCGAGGATGGCCGGCGTCCGGTCGGCAGAGTTGTCGTCGCAGGAAAGCACTTCGAAGTCGCGCCGGTTCTGCGCGAAGATTCCGGCCAGCGTGCGGCCGATTCGTTTTTCGTTGTTGCGGGAAGGAATCACGATGCTGATCATTTGCGGCTCTGTCGTTTTCCGTGCTGCCTGTCTGTTCCTTCGGGGAATATACATCCTCCCTCCGTATTTTTCAATGCCGGTGCGTCGATTGCAGGCCGGAATCTGCGTAATCCGCATGAAATATGAAAAAAAACGGTAAAATACCCCTTCCCGGGTTTGATTCTGCGGCGGAAAGGATTAAGTTAGTGAGAACACGTACCGGAACCGTTCCGCACGGTGCGGATGGAACGGAGACGTGGAACATTGCATGAAAGGATATGTGCATGGACTGTAAGAAAGAGATTTTCGTCGACGGGATCGGCCAGATTCACTTCACCGGCGGCATGGTGCGCTTCGACTTCGTCACGCTTCAGCCGAAAGAGGGCGGAACGCCCGATACCGAAGTGATTCAGCGCGTGATCATGCCGCCGCAGGGCTTCCTGAGCACCTTCAGCTCGATGCAGCAGCTGATCGACAAGCTGGTCGAAGCCGGCGTGCTCCAGAAGAACGAAAACGCGAAGTAATCTCGACCGGGAATTTCCGCCATGCTGTTTTCTGTGAACTTTCAGTGGATGAGGGACGGTGCTCTGGCTCCGGAGCTGTCGATCTCCCTTTCTGCGCTTGTTCACGGGAAGAGAGAGGTTTTCTGGAGCTTTCCGGGTGAACTTTCCACGACCCGTTTTCTGGTTGTGCCGCATTTCCGGCTGGACAGGACGATCACCGTCTGGTGCGATCCGGTTGTTCCGCCGAAGCCGCAGCCGCGGAAAACGAAATGGAGACACGGTTCCGGCCCGTTTCATTCCGGGCGGATGAATCCGTACGCCTTCGCCTGCTGCTGGCGGCTATGAGAAGACCGTAGAAATCGGGGTCGGTTCCGTACCGGACGCGATTTCTACTGTTTTTGATCACGAAACACAATAGATCCGGCCGTCGCGATTCGATTCGGGGCGGCCCGATTTTTTTGTCTCTCCAGCGCGTTTTTCGTGCGGTTTGCCGTACTCGGATCGAAGGGAGAAAGGGCCGTATCCCCCCCTGCATCGCGGGTACTGCCCGCAATGCGCCGGCATCGGCCGGCTGCCCGGGAAAGGGGCAGGGGGGCGGAATCAGCGCTTGAAGGCGCGGCGCATTTCGAGGTCGTCCTGGCGTTTGCGGAGCGTATCGCGTTTATCGCCGTGGCTTTTGCCCTGGCAGAACGCGATTTCGATCTTGACCAGTCCCTGTTTCAGGTAGACCTTGAGCGGAATGATGGTTCCGCCCCTGGTCCCTACCCATTGCGCGAGTTTCAGGATCTCATTCTTATGCAGCAGCAGCCGCCGTTTCTGCTTGGCTTCGTGGTTGAAACGGTTGCCGAAGCCGTACGGGGCGATGTGCAGGTTCTCCAGCCACGCCTGGCCGTTCCGGATGGTGACGTACGAATCGATCATCGTGATCGATTTCGCACGGCAGCTTTTTACCTCCGTGCCGACCAGTTGTATGCCGGCTTCAAACCGTTCGATGATATTATAATCATGAAAGGCTTTTTTATTGGTCGCGAGGACCGGTTCTTCCGGATTCCGTCTCGGCATGAAAGCACCTTCTTCCTACTTGACTTCCCGCAGGAAGTTTCTGGCGCGCTCTTCGAACGCCTTGCGTTTCGGCAGATTCGCCGGCGTCAGGGAGGCGTTGAATTTTTCGAGCAGCTCAAGCTGTTCGGGCGTGAGCCCGACCGGGCTTTCGACACGGACACGCACATGCAGGTCGCCGCGCGCGCCGCCGCGAAGCGACGGCACTCCCTTGCCTTTCAGCCGCAGGATCGTGCCGGACTGGGTTCCGGCCGGAACGCGCATCTTGGTTTTTCCGGTCAGGCTCGGCACCTCGACCGTTCCGCCGGCGACTGCGGCGGAGAACGGAATCGGCACTTCGCACTTCAGATCGTTCTCGGTCCGTTCGAACACGGCGCTCGGACGGACGTGGATGACAACATAAAGGTCTCCGGCCGGCCCGCCGCGCAGCCCGTCTTCGCCCTTGCCGGCGACACGCATCTGGGAACCGGTATCGACACCGGGCTGAATCCGCAGCGAAAACGATTTCTCCTTGCGGACACGGCCCTGGCCGTGACAGGTGCGGCACGGCTTCTCGATGACCTGGCCGGTTCCGTCGCATTTCGGACACGGCTGCTGAATGTTGAAGAACCCCTGGGAGACGTTGATCCTTCCGCTGCCTCCGCACTGCGTGCAGCTCTTCCTGCCCGTACCGGGTTCGCAGCCGCTGCCGGAGCAGTCCGGGCATTCGGTCAGGCGCGGAATCGTGATCCGCTTCTCGCAGCCGTATACCGCGTCTTCAAAATCAATTTCCAGATCGTAACGCAGGTCGTTGCCGCGCACCGGTCCGTTCGGGTCGCGCCGCCGGCTGCCGCCGCCGCCGCCGAAAAGGTCTTCAAACGAGAAACCGCCGCCGCCACCGCCGCCGCCGAAGAACTGGCTGAAAATATCCTGCGCATTGAAGTTCGGGTCCGCGCCGCCGCGCTGGCTGTTCGTATAGGCGTCATGCCCGAACTGATCGTACTGGCGGCGTTTTTCGGGGTCGCTCAGCGTCTCATAGGCGAGCGAAACCTCTTTGAACTTCTCTTCGGCCGCTTTATCGCCCGGATTCTTGTCCGGATGATATTTGATGGCCAGTTTGCGGTACGCTTTCTTCAGATCGTCCGTCGTGGCGTTTCTCTCCACGCCCAAAGTCTGATAAAAATCCTGAGCCATAATTCCTTATGCCTCCTTTGCATCCGCAGGGCCGCTGGAGACGACCACTTTGGCCGGCCGGAGCAGCCGCTCGCCGAACCGGTAACCGCCGGTCCACTCCTTGACGATGATTCCCTCGGGGAATTCGTCGGACGCTTCGCGGGCGACCGCTTCGTGAACGGAGGGGTCGAACGGCTTGCCGACCGTTTCGACACGGCTCACACCGGACTCTTCGAACGCCTTCATGTACTGGTCGAGAATCATGGACAGCCCCTGGCGGATCTGTTCGATCTTGTCGGATTTGTCCGCCGCCTGGCGCGCCATGGTCAGATAATCGTAGACGGTGATGAACGGCTCAAGCGCATTGGCCGCGCCGTAGATCCGGGCGTCGGCGATATCCTTCGACGTGCGTTTGCGGTAATTCTGGTAATCGGCCTGCAGATAGATCAGTTTCTCCTGCGCCTCGGCCAGTTCGCCGCGAAGCTTTTCGAGTTCGCCGGCTTCTGCCGGGCATTCCGCATCGGGCGCGCCGGTTTCCGCGGCTGCTTCTTCGGCCGGAATGTCGGCGGGGGCTTCCTCCCAGTCGTTATCCTGCTTCTTGTCGTTGTGATGTTTGTGGGTCATATCTTTAAAAACTCCTGTCATTTGCCTGAATAGGATAATATAAAAGAATTCGGCGGGAAATCAATAGGGTCGATTAACATTTTCTTGAATTTGACGCAAATAACCGCAAAAAAGGCCGGCAGGAATTTCCGGCCGGCTGATTTGACCCGTTTCCGGTCCGGTTACGGGCGCCGGGGCGGGCGGATTGAGCGGTTTCGCTGCTTCGCCTGCCGCGCGTCGGGAATTTGCCCCCTGGTGACAAAAAACGCCGCGGCTGCAGCCGCGGCGGGGACGGAAGTGAGTTTTAGGCAATGCAGCTTTTCTGCATGGAATGCGGATCAATTGTCGACGGCGCCGAAGGCCCAGCCGTCGGAGTAATTCAGCTTTGCGATGCAGTCGTTCCGGCTCCACATGAACGGCGGCTCCGAATACGGCGCATACCGGTTGTGGAGTCGCTGGGAGGAGACATGCCAGTCGAGGTGCAGAATGTTGAGCGCGGAGGCGTGACGGGCGTCCGGAATGCCGTAGTTCTTGTTGCCGGTGGTGTCGGGGCTCCAGCGCCACATGCCCAGGGATTCGTCGATTTCATTGCCGGAGCCGGTCATCGCCCAGACGTCGACGATGAAGATTTTGCGGGAAGGCGACCTCAGACCGGTGATTTTTCCGGTCCGGTTCAGATCGTAGTTCGCTTGCGAGCAGTAGGTCATCTTTTCATTCACGCCGTAATGCGGATTCCACTCCCACCAGCCGGTGTTGTCGCGGTAATCCCCGGCCATGGAGGGGCAGCGCAGCAGGGACGTCGTGATGTAGCCGCCCTGGATCTTGTCGTATTTTCCGGGATTGTTCGTCAACCCGAGCAGGGCGTCCGTCCAGAGGGGAGTGCTGTAGCTCGGAGCGCCGAACTGCGGAATCAGCTGGTCGTTGTTATCGTTGGCGTATTGCGCGTAGCCGAGTCCGATCTGTTTCAGGTTATTCGTGCAACTTGCCGTTTTCCCGCGTTCCCGGGCCTGCTGCAAAGCCGGCAGCAGCATGGAGGCGAGGATGGCGATGATCGCGATGACCACCAGAAGTTCGATCAGGGTGAATTGTTTTTTCCGCATGATTCCAGTCTCCTTCGTTGTCACATAATGTATCATATGTTAAGCTCAATGAGCTTGCAATAAGAAATATTGATCCTTCCGCGCTTTTTCCTGTTTTCCTGCATCCTCCTGCCGTTGCGTTGTTGAATCTCGTTTTATCTTAAAAATGATTGTCTCTTTCATCACATATGATACAATATACGTCCCGTTTTTTTTGCTCCGATCAGCATGGCGATGCTTTCGCCGCATTCAGCTCCTGCCGTTCTTCGCCGATGCGTATCTCCTGCGGGACAAGCGGTTCGAGCTTTACGGGGATCGGGCGCTGCTTCGGCTCGGTCAGGGAGAGGCCGTTGTGCAGGAGCGCCGCGATCATCGGAGCCACCGTGTCGAAGCCGATTTCGCCGGAGTAGCCGTGGAACGGCCATTGTTTGTCGATCCAGCCCGAATCGCAGTAAATCCTGCAGCGGGCCAGCTCCGGGCGGCTGAGAATGATCGGAATGAAGTCGTTCGGCTTCCGGTTGAAAATAATGCCGTCCGGGCAGCAGTGCAGGTCGACCATCCGTTCGAGGTCCCGCTGCGATGCCGTGTCGGCCTGCAGGACGCAGCCGGGCGGAAATTCGCAGCCGGCCTCCCGGCAGGCCTTCTCCACGCCGCGGATTGCCGCAGCCTGCTCCATTTCCGGCAGGACCAGCACCAGTCTCCGGCAGCCGTCGGCGATCATGCGGCGGGCGATTTCGCAGTTTTCGTTTTCAAAGTCGCGGAAGAAGCAGTCGAAGCCGGGCTTCCGGTCCCCGAGCAGCACCACCGGAATGGTCCGGGCGATCCGGGCCATCGAGGGCAGCAGCGGATCGGTCGGAATCCACCAGCAGATGCCGGAGAGCATCGAAAGCTCCGGCCAGCCGCGTTCGTCATCCATCGTTTCGCCCATCGTGATGAGCTTCAGGAGGTTCCGGTGATCGTGCTCGAGCAGCGCCATCCCCACGCTGTTGATGACGTGAAGCGTCTCGCGCGAGAATTGCGACCAGCGACCGTCGCCGAGGACGATCCCCCAGAGTTTGCTGTCGTGCGTGAAGCGGTCCGGATTGCTGAACGCCCCGACGCCGGGACGGATGGTCAGGTACCCTTCCCGGACAAGCTCCTGCAGCGCTTTGACCACCGTCGGCTGGCTCACGCCGAATTTGCGGGCAATCTCGCGGTTGGAGGGCAGCTTCACCACCGAATTGCCCGTCCCTGCAAGCAGGTCGAATACATAATGGCGAATCCGCATGTAAAGTGCCGAGGATTGATGGACCATTTCGTCTCCCTTATCTCCGCTTATCGCGATGCACTCCGGCTTTCGGAGGCTATCACTGGTTATCACCTGATGATATTATGATTCAAAACAGGCGGAATGTCAAGAGCCGGCGAAAGAAAAAGCGATATTTTTTCAGGAGGCCGCGGCGGAACGGAGTTGACAGACGCAACCGGTTGTCCGTTATGTCCGTCAACTCCGAAATGGCCGCTTCAGGCGTTCGTGTCCGGTTCCGAATAATACCGGAACAGACGCTTGACGGTGTCGAAAGCGAGTTTGGGCCGCCGGTATTCGTCCAGCAGCCCGGCGCAGTTGAAGCCGCGCGGCTTGCAGCGGATCTGTCCGGAGTTGACGAAGCTTTTGCAGTCGATCATCTGCCAGAGCGTGACGCCGCAGTAGCGCGGATTGGCGAGGACCGCGTCGACGGCGGCTTCGAAATAGTCCGACTGGTACTCCTCGCTCCACTGGGCGCGTTCCCGGCTGCGGATTCCGTAGATGCCGCAGGCGCCGATTTCGCTGATCAGCAGCGGTTTGTCGGCGGCCGGTCCGGCGCTGAAGTGTTCGGCCCAGCGGCGGATCGCCGGTTCGACGGCTTCGAGGTTGTTCCGCGTCCAGTCGTCGCAGTCGCTGATCCAGCCCGGGTACGGATTGATCGAGATAAGGTCGGCCAGGTCGAAGCAGAGGTCGCGTTCGAACCGGTTCGAGGCGTAGGTGATGAGCCGGGAGTCGTCTTCGGCGCGGATCGCCTGGATGATTCTGCGGTACATCTCTTTTCCGGCCTGCGTATCCGAACAGCTCTCGTTGAGAAAGCCGTAAATGATGACCGATGGATTGTTCAGGCTCGATTTCGCCATGATTGCCGAGGCGCGGCAGAAGAGTTCGACGGTCTCCGGATTTTCCGCATCGGTTTCCGGCTGCCCCCAGCCGAAGCTCTCCTCCCAGACCAGGAACCCCATCTGGTCGCAGAGTTCGAGGAACTCCGGATTCTGCTGGTAGTGCGCGCCGCGGATGAAGTTGGCTTTGAGCTCTCTGGCGTATTTGAGATCGTCGACCATGAGCTGGGTCGGCTGCACCGGCCCGAATTCGGGGTGGGATTCGTGGCGGTTGACGCCGAGGAGCCGGAGCGGTTCGCCGTTCAGCAGAATAGTCCGCCCCTTCGCCTCGACAGTGCGGATTCCGAACCGCTCGACGATGAAGTCGTCCTTGATCCGGACCGCGATGAGGTGCAGATCCGGATGCTCCGGGCTCCAGAGCCGGAAGCCCGGGACTTCGATTTCAAACGCGATCTGGTTGTCCACCACGCGCGCTTCGGCCGGAGTCATCTCCTCGCCGTCGAAGCCGTAACTGAATTTCAGCACCTTCGGAGACAAGCCGCGCAGCGTCAGCTCGACGCGGATAAGGCCGGTTTCGAACTCCCTGGTCACCACGCGGAGCCGGTCGATCGCGAGTTTCGGCAGCTGCTGCATGACCACGCTGCGGTAGATGCCGCCGAAGCCGTAGAAATCGGCATACGGCTTGAAGAGCGGCACATTCTCCTCATCGAACCGGTTGTCGACCGCGACCACAACCTCATGGACGCCTTCTTCGACCGGAAACTCGAATTCGGTGACGGCATACGGAATTTGGCTGCGGCCGATCTCGCGCCCGTCGAACCAGAACCGCGCATAGAGTCCGACTCCGCCGAAGGTCAGCCGGCTCTGCCCGGCCGGAAAATGGAACGTCCGGCGGTAGAGCCCGACTCCGCGGCGGCCGATCCGTTCGCCCGCGGTGTCGAAGCAGCCGGGGACGGCGGCGATTTCGTCGTACACCTCCATGGAGGGAACGACCGTGTTCACATCGACCTCGTCCCCGAGCCAGGCGAACTCCCAGGCTCCGTCGAGGCAGAGGGTGTGGCGTTCCGGATAAGACGGATAACTTCTCATGGCATCTTCTCCCACTTTATGAACGGCGTTGCCGTGTCTGCCGGATGTGTGCTTTTGAAAGATAGTGTTGTCCCTGCGGAAAGTCAAGGTCTCCCGGTGATTTTCCGCTCTCCTTTCGCGGCTGATTTTCACCGCCGGAAAGAAGAAGGTCGAAAAAAGCAGAAGAAAAAACGTTTTATCACTTGACATTCGGAGAAAAATCGGACATAATTAATATCGTTTTGATAAAACGTTTTCATCGATTGGGAGATTTCAGATATGGTCAAATGCGGAATCAGGAGTGTGGCGCAGCTGGCCGGCGTTTCGATCGGGACGGTTTCGAAGATCCTGAATCCCGGTTCGGCCGCGAACATCCGGGTTTCGGAGGAGACCCGCGACAAGGTGCTGGCCGCCGCCGAGAAGCTCGATTACCGGCCGAGCTACGGCGCCAAGCTTTTGCGCGGCGAAAGTACGCGGACCATCGGATTCGCGACTTCGCTGCCGAAGGATCACAACATCGCCTATTTGTCGAGCTACACGTTCCGGCTGCTGAACGGGATCGGGCAGGCGGCGTCGCTGAACGGCTACCAGGTGCTTCTGCTGAACGGCGTCGATTACAGCTACTTCCTGAACATCAAGCGGGTGGATGCGCTGATCATGGTCAGCTTCCCGCTCTGCTCGAACCCGGAACGGGAGCGCATGCGCGGCATGTTCGAGGAGTTCGCCCGGCGGAATTACCCGTATGTCGTCATCAACGGGGAGCCCGCCGCGCCCGGCGAGCCGGTGATTCCGTCGATCGGGGTCGACAACGAATCCGGCATGCGGCAGATTGCCGAACTGATTCGCCGCAAAGGGTACGAATCGGTCGGGTTCGCCGGGGAGTTGACGCCGAATCCGCAGAGCCACCATCTTGAGCGCGTGCGCGCGCTGGAGCGGTTTCTGGCCGGCAGCGGCTGCCGCTTCTCTCCGGAACTGGTGCTGAACGGCAGCGGCAGCGGCATTCCCGAGGTCCCCCGGGTCGGCCGCTACAGCCATGAGGACGGCCGGGTCATCCTGCAGTATCTGCATGAGCGAAAACAGATTCCGCGCTGCATGGTTTGCGGCAACGACGATATCGCCATGGGACTGCTCAAGGCCGCGCGCGAATATGGAATCCGGATCCCCGAAGAGCTCGCCGTGATCGGCTTTGACGACGATGTGAATGCGGACTATCTGTGCGTGCCGCTGACTTCCGTGCACCAGCCGCTTGAAGAGTTCGGTCGTCTGGCAGTCGACTACGTTCTCGAAAAGATGAACGATCCCGGCCGGCAGATTCAGCTTACCATCGAACCGAAATTGATCGAGAGAAGTACGACATAGCGTTATTTCCCTTCCAGACGAGAGCTTCAATCGTAAAAAAAAGGAACCGCCAGATGAAACGAAAATCGTTCACTCTCATTGAGCTGCTGGTTGTGATCGCGATCATTGCGATTCTTGCCGCCATGCTGCTGCCGGCGTTGAACCAGGCGCGGGACCGGGCGCAGGGCGCGAAGTGTTTCGGGAACTTCAAGTCGATCGGGCAGGCCGCCGCCATGTATCAGGGGGACAGCGACGACTACTTCCCGAACGGCGGCGTCACCGACTACAATGCGGCTCCGACTACCGAAGGGCGCTGGTTCCAGAAGCTCGAAGCGTACACGAAAAATTACGCGGTGTTCAACTGCCCGGCCATGATCAGGCAGCAGCCGAACTGCGAGGTCGCGAACGCCGCCGGACAGGCGGTCGGGGGCTGGAACCCTGCATGGGGAGCGATTCCGCGCGGCCGGGCAGGGGCCGGAGCCGCCTGCGGTTCCGCGCTCAACACCAGCCAGTTCGGTGCCGCAAGCTCTTCGACCGGGCTGCCGAACTACACGGTCAAGCTCCGGAATCTTCAGGACCAGATCAATTCGATGTGGAAAAATCCGCGCCCGACGGTCGGCAAAATCGTCTTTGTGACCGATGGAACGTTCAATGTCTATTCGACGAATTACGATGCGTCCGGTTCGATCCTGCAGCTGAACCGCTTCGTCCATAACGACCGGAGGAACGTCCTCTATGTCGACGGCCGGGTCGAATCCAAGGGGCTCAACGACCTTCGCGTCTGCGAGGGAGACAACGCCGCCGGTCCGTACTGGCGGGTCATATTCAGCAACTGAAGACAACGGGGATAAAAAAAGAAAGGAACCCGGTTTATGAAATACGGACTCTGGCTGTTGGCCGCCTGTTTGCTCTGCACGGCGGCGTCCGCGTCGGTGAAGCTGGCCCCCGAGGGGATCGAGATCGACGGCGGCGCAATGGGGAAGCTGACCTTCCTGTACCCGAAGTTTACGCCGCCGGACGGCAAAAGCGTATCGCCCGAGGTGAAGCTCTCCGGTGACGGCCGGGCCGAGATCACCTATCTGGCGGAGGGAACCCCCGTGCTCGTCCTGGCCCGGGAGGGGGACGCGGTGACCGGAACCATGGCCACGAAGTCGGCCGGGAAATTCCGCTGGGAGATGCGCATCCCGATCACCTTCGCCGGAACCGGCTTTTTCGCATTCGGGGAAAACGGCGGGAAAAAGCCGTTTCCGAAGACGCTGCCGGAGAAACCGCATCTGGCGCAGCTGAACTCCAATGCGTTCAGCCTGTTCGACGGCAACAGCGACTGCAGCATTTCAATCCGCATCGATCCCGGCGCGTACTGGCAGCTTCAGGACAACCGCGCCTGGAAGTGGAAGATCTTCGAGCTCAGTCTGCTGCAGGATGTCTATGCGGACCGCCGGGAACAGAAGCTTTCGTTTCAGTTCGGCGCGGAGCAGCCGAAGGTCGCCAAGGTCCGCGTCGACCGGTTCGGCCAGCCCGCGGAACTCGATTTCCCCGGCAAGATCAGGTCGGAGCAGGAATTGAAGGATGACGTCGCGGCCGACAGAGCGTACTATGACTCGCTGACGCCGCCCGCGCTTTCGCCGTGGGGCGGCATGCCCGGGAGCCGCGAAAAGTTCGGGCTTGAGGCGACCGGTTTCTTCCGCACCGGCAAAGCCGCCGGGCGCGATGTGCTCGTCACTCCCGAGGGCGATGTATTCTTCCAGCTCGGCGTCTGCACGATCACGCCCTGCGACGACTACACCTACATCAAGGGGCGCGAACAGATTTATGCGTGGCTCCCGAAATACGAGAGCGAGTATAAAAGCGCGTTCCGCGGTCACTGGGCGACTGATTTTTCGTTCTATCTGGCCAACCGCATCCGCAAGACCGGAAAACCGTTCGAGCTTGAAGAGTGGAAGTCCGAACAGATCGACCGGCTGCACAAATGGGGCTTCAACAGCGACGGCGCGTTCACCAGCCGGGCGGAAGTGAATCGCAAAAAGAAATTCGGCCGCGTCCCCGGGCTCTACAAGCCGAAGGGGCTCATCGGCGATCTCTGCGACCCGTTCGACCCGGCGATCCGCGAGGATATGGACCGGAATTTCAGCAAGCTCGCCGCGGATAAGGACGATCCGACCGTCATCGGCTACTTTATCGCGAACGAACAGCCGTATCCGGATGTCGCCCGCCTGGTGCCCGGCTTCGACGGCAAGGTCGCCGCAAAACGCGAGCTGGTCGGCATGCTGGAGAAAAAGTACGGTTCCATCGACAGGTTCAATGCGGCATGGGGACTGGATGCCGCCGGATTCGACGTGCTGAACGATCTGCCGCTGCCGGTCCGGACCCGCGAGGCGTGGGCGGATATGGAGGCTTATGCCGCCCACTTCTTCGACGCGTATTTCAAGCTGGTCGGCGAGACCTTCCGCAAATACGACCCGAACCACCTGCTGCTCGGCGCCCGTTTTCTCGTCGCGAATGCGAATGTGGAGAGCGCGGTCGCGGCCTGCGGCAAATACTGCGACGTCTTCAGCTACAACTACTACTCGCGCACGATCGATCCTGCTTTGCTCGACCGGATTCACCGGCTGGCCGGGAAACCGCTTCTGTTGTCGGAGTGGAGCTTCGGTACTGCGGAGCAGGGGCTGGCCGGCGGCGTCGTCGACGTCCGCAACCAGGTCGAACGCGGCAATGCGTACCGCAGTTACGTCGAGGAGGCCGCTTCGCTGCCGTATGTGATCGGGAGCCAGTGGTTCTCCTATGTCGACCAGGCGCTGACCGGGCGCTTCTTTCAGCACTACAACGGCGAGTGCATGAATATCGGGCTGGTGAATGTGGCCGACCGTCCGTTCAAGGAGTTTCTCGCCGAGGCGATGAAGACCAATTACCGCATCTATGATGTGATGTTCGGCAAGGTCAAGCCGTTCGTCTGGAGGCCGGAGGGGGCGGTCGGCGAGCGCGCCGCCAAGAGCGTGCAGATTCCGCATGCGGTATCCGGACACAAGGTGGACGGCGTTCGGGAGCCGTGGCCCGGCCGCCCGTCGGAGCGCATCGACGGCTCCTGCCTCGTTTCGGGTGCGGACGACGGCGGCGTCGGCGCGGATTTCTGGCTCTGCTGGGATCGGGAAAACCTCTATCTGTTCGCGGAGGTCCGCGACTCGACTCCGGCCCGGAACAGCCGGAAGGGGAAGGATCTCTGGCAGAGCGACTGCATCGAGCTCTTCGTCGGCTCCGAGGAACTCGGCAAGGGCGGACCGCTCCTGTTTTCGGACCGGCAGGTTCTGATTTCCGCCGGCCGGCCGGAGGGCGGCATCTGGATCGTGAACCGGCCGGAACAGCCTGCCGGAGCCCGCGTCGTGGTCACGCCGAATGCGAACGGCTATGCGCTGGAGGCCGCGATTCCGTGGAACGCGCTCGGGATTACCCCGGAATCGGGCCGCAAATTCCGGTTCGACATCGGACTGGATGACGGCGACGACGGTCCGCGGCGGCTCCGGCAGTTCATGTGGAGCGGCAAGGCCGGCAACAGCGCCGAACGCACCGCCTGGGGCAGCGCCACGCTCGTCGATTGACGGGGAGGGAAGGGGGCGGATCATCCGCCCCCGCCGAAGGCGGAGTTTTTCCCCGGTGAACCTCACTCTGGGGAACTTGCACACGGCGTCAATTACTTTTTCGCCGCCGGCTTGCGATTCTTCCGCTCGTGGCGCTGGCGGGAGAGCTCGATGGCGGCCAGCCGGCGCGTCTCCTGCAGATCGACCGACGGCGCCGGGAGCCTGATTCGCATCGACTCCATGGTTTCAAGGATGATCTGGGAGACGGCGAGGTTGCGGAACCACTTGCAGTTGGCGGGAATCGCAAACCACGGCGCTTCTTTGGTCGAACATTTCATCATGGCGACCTCGAACGCTTCGACATAGTCGTCCCAGTACTGCCGCTCCGGATAGTCGTTGGCGGAGATCTTCCAGTGCTTTTCCGGGCGTTTCAGGCGGCGGACGAAGCGGCGCAGCTGCTCCTCCTTGTCGATGTGCAGGAAGAACTTGACGATCCGCGTTCCGTTGTGCTCGAGGAGCTCCTCGAACTGGTTGATCGCCTTGTACCGGTACTCGAGCTGCTCGGGCGTAGCGAACTTGTGCACGCGCTCGATCAGGACGGCTTCATAATACGAACGGTTGAAAATGACGACTTCGCCGCGGCGCGGCACGACCGGATGGACGCGCCAGAGGAAGTCGTGCGACTGCTCGAGGCTGGTCGGCGTCTTGAACGACTGGACGCGGCATCCCTGCGGATTCATGGCTGAAAACACGTTGTTGATCGTTCCGTCCTTGCCGCCGGCGTCCGGTGCCTGCAGGACGATGAGAAGCGACTGCTTGCCCTCGGAGTAGAGGTCGTTCTGAAGCCGGGCGATCCGGTGATTGTTCTTTGCCAGCAGCTCGAGAGCGGCCTCTTTGTCCTTGAAGTCGAACGTTTCGTCCGGATTCCGCCTGGAGAGATCGACCTTGTGGCCCGGTTTGATGATGAACGCTTCGTAAAAACGGTTCATGGAAAGCCTCCCCGCGCTCAGAATTTCTTCAGAACTTCAAGGTTGTGCCTGATCAGCCGGTTCAGGGTGTTGACCGAGGCGGCGGAGCGGCCCCCGTCCTCGGGGGTGCCGAGGCAGTAGTCCACCAGGCGGTCGACGGTCGAGACGGCCACGTGCATGCGTGTGTCGCTCGAGGCGTAATAAAGGTAGACCGTGCCGTCGTCGTCGGCGATCCAGCCGTTCGAGAAAAGCACGTTCGAAACGTCGCCGGTGCGTTCCTTGCGGAGCGGGGCGAGCAGATAGCCGCCGGGGCTGGCGATCTTCTTCGACGGGTCCTCGAGCGAAGTCATGTACATATAGAGCACGTAGCGGAGCCCGTCCGCGCAGCCGCGGACGCCGTGGGCGAGGTGAAGCCAGCCCATCGGAGTTTTGATCGGGGCCGGGCCTTCCCCGTTCTTGACCTCCTTGATCGTGTGGTAGGCGCGCTCGTCGATGATGGTTTCAGCGGTGACTTCGGCGTTCGTGATGTCATCGATCAGCGCCCAGCCGATGCCGCCGCCCGAACCGGCGTCGATGAAGCCGTCCTGCGGGCGGGTGTAGAACGCATATTTCCCGTCGACGAATTCCGGATGCAGGACGACGTTGCGCTGCTGGCTTTTCGACTTGAGATCCGGAAGCCGCTCCCAGTGTTCCAGGTCGCGCGTCCGCGCGATTCCGGCGGCGGCGACGGCGCTGGAGAGGTCTCCCGCGGGCGCATTCGGATCGCGCCGTTCGGTGCAGAAGATGCCGTAGATCCAGCCGTCCTCATGGCGGGTCAGCCGCATGTCGTAGACGTTCGTGTCGGGCTCGTCCGTCTCCGGCATCGTGATCGGGTAGTCGCGGAAACGGAAGTTGTCGATGCCGTTCGGACTTTCAGCCACCGCGAAGAAGGATTTGCGGTCGGCCCCCTCCACCCGGACCACAAGGCAGTACTTCCGGCCGAGCTTGATGGCGCCGGAGTTCATGGTCGCATTGCAGCCGATCCGTTCGAGAAGCAGCGGATTGGTCTTTTTATCGAGGTCGTAGCGCCAGAAGATCGGCACGTGCCGCGAGGTCAGAACCGGATATTTGCAGCGGTTCAGCACACCGTTGCCGGGGAGAATCGTATTTTCCCGCGATACGAGCTTTTCATGTTTGCGGAACAGCAGATCGACATTTTTGTAAAAACTCATAAAAGACCTCCCGGTTGTTGACTGGCGGGCGTAGTAATCCATTCAATCGAATATTCGCCTCTCTTTCTTATAATATCCGCCGGGAACGGTAAAATACAAGATTCTCTTATCGAAAAATAACATTTCCGGTTGAAAAAAAACGAAGGAACGGCTATTTTTGAATGATGCATTTCACGATAGCGAACAAGGGAGGACTTCCCGATGGACAATTCGAAATCCGCCGGAACGGCGGGCGGTTACAATTTCGGAACGTTCGGCGGAGTTTACACGCCGGCGCTGCTGACGATTCTCGGTCTGGTCATGTTCATGCGCACGAACTTCGTGCTCGGCAGCGCCGGACTGGTCAATATGCTGATCATTCTCGCCGTCGGGGCGAGCATTTCGCTGGCGACGGCGCTTTCGATCGCGGCGATCGCAACGAATACCGAGGTCAAGGGGGGCGGCGCCTACTACCTGATCAGCCGGGTGCTGGGGCCGTGTTTCGGCACGTCGATCGGGCTGACGCTGTTTGTGTCGCAGTCGCTGGCGATTCCGTTCAACATTCTCGGCGCGTCGGAGTCCCTGGTCACCCAGTGGCCGCAGCTGCGGCCGTATTTCCCGCTTCTGAATCTCGGCCTCGGCGGAATCCTCGCCTTCCTGGTCTGGAAGGGGGCCGACTGGGCGATCAAGGCGCAGTATTTCATCATGGCCGTGCTCGGCGTTTCGATCCTGGTCTTCCTGCTCGGGCCGATCGGCAGTTTCTCGTTCGAAAACCTGCGGGGGAATCTCGCTCCCGCGGAGGGGGTCGTTTCGATGATTCCGCTGTTTGCGATCTTCTTTCCGGCGGTGACCGGCATCATGGCCGGAGTGAATATGTCCGGCGACCTCAAGTCCCCGCACATTGCGATTCCGCGCGGCACGCTTGCGGCGCTCGGAACGGCGGTTCTTCTGTACCTGGTGCAGATTGTGATCGCGGCGGGCTGCTTCCCGCGCGAGGAGATGATCCGGACGCCGTACCGCATCCTGACCTCCAACGCGCTCTGGGGACTCTGGTTCATGGTGCTGGCCGGCGTGCAGGCCGCGACGCTTTCGACCGCGCTCGGCTGGCTGCTCGGCGCGCCCCGTGTGCTGCAGAGCCTCGGCGTCGATGACGTTCTGCCCGGAATCGGTTTTTTCAAGCAGGGGGTCGGTCCTCAGAACGAGCCGCGCCGGGCGATCCTGGTCGTGATGGCCATCATCACGCCGATTCTGCTCTGGGCCGGCTTTCTCGGGCAGAGCGAGTCGGATATCGAGCATTCGCCGATCAATCTCATGAGCGAGCTTGTTTCGCTCTTCTTCCTCTTCACCTACGCGATGATCAATATCGCCGCGTTCGTCGAATCGCATGGGGCGAACCCGTCGTTCCGGCCGCGTTTCCGCTTTTTTCACTGGACGGTCGCCGTCTACGGCGCGGCCGCCTGCTGCATCGCCGCGTTCCTGATCGACCTCTGGCTGTCGGTGGCGGCGCTGGTCATCATCGGCGGGCTCTACCTCTGGTCGCGTTACCGGAATCTAGAGATGGGTTACGGAGATGCGCGGCGCGGCTATGTCTATTCGCGCATCCGCTCGAATCTGCTGACGCTCCCGCGGCTGCCGCTCCACCCGAAGAACTGGCGCCCGACCATCGCGATCCTGACCGAGGAGCCGGAGACGCGCGGCGACCTTGTCGAATATGCGATGCTGATGAGCCAGCACCGCGGCATCCTCAGCATGATTCAGATCATTGAGCTGGAAGACCGCCATGATTTCGGCAAGCTGCGCACCGACCGGCTGCGGGAGCTGCGCGGCCTGATCCGGGAGCGCGAATGGCAGGTGTTCCCGACCGTGGTGGTGGCGCCGGAGTTCGACGTCGCGCTGCAGACCGTGCTGCAGAGCCATTCGCTCGACCCGATCCGGCCGAACATCATCATGATGGGGTGGCCGCACCAGCGGGAGCGGGTCCGGCCGTTCTACGGGCATCTGCAGATGATCGTCAACGACTTTCACCGGAATGCGATCGTTCTGGCCAATGCGTCGAGCAGCTTCATTCCGCAACGGTTCGACGGCGGCACGATCGACATCTGGTGGCAGAGCCAGGCGGGCGGCTCGCTGATCACGATCCTCGCTTATCTGGTCCAGCTGGACCGGGGCTGGCGCAAGAGCGTGCTGCGCATCTTTCTCATGGATTCGAAGGCGGAGGAGAAACGGATCCGGCACGTGCTCGACAAGGCGCGGATCAGCGCCGAGATCGTCCGGATCGATCCCGGGGCGAAGCTCCATGTCATGCTGCCGCGCTTCTCCTTCAACGCCGAACTTGTTTTCATCGAGTTTGAAGAGTACGATACGCGCGAAGAGCGCCGCCAGATGGTGAACCATTACCTGATTGAGCGGGAACTGAAGAATATGCCGCCCTGTTTCCTTGTGGTATCGAACGGCGAGGCGGATCTGCTGGCATGAACCTGCGCGGGAAAGACGCCTGGGAACAGGCGGCCCTTGCGCTGGCGGCGGGGGACCGGGCCGCGCTCGGGACGGTGCTGCCGAGGCTTCCCGCGGCGGCGGCGCAGGCGATTGCCGCCGTTGCGGAGCGTTCCATCCGGCCGCTCCGGAATGCGGCTGCGGTCCCGGCAGGCGTTGAATGGATCGGCGACAGCCGCTTCGCCGCGATTTTTGCGCGGGAACGGGCGACGGTCCGCTGGAGTCTGCCGGGGCGTGAGCTGGTCACCGGCTGTTACCTGGCGCAGGGGGACGCGGCCGAGTTCCGGCTGAGCCCCGGCGAATGCCGTTTTTTCGTCCTGCGGGAAGGAGCGGATGCGTAAGATCATTCATATCGATATGGATGCGTTTTTCGCCTCTATCGAGCAGCGCGACCGGCCCGGGCTGCGCGGGCTGCCGGTCATCGTCGGCGGTTCGGCCGAGCGGCGCGGAGTGGTTTCCACCTGCTCGTACGAAGCCCGCGCGTTCGGAGTCCACTCCGCGATGCCGATGAGGACGGCGCAGCGGCTCTGTCCGCAGGCGGTCTATCTTGAGGTCGATATGAAAAAATACCGGAACGAGTCGGCCCGGATTCGCGAAATTTTTTATTCCGTGACCGACCTGGTCGAACCGGTTTCGATCGACGAGGCGTATCTCGATGTGACCGAAAACAAGCGGAGCGAATCGAGCGCGACGCGGCTGGCGCGGGCGGTCCAGCGGGAAATTTTCCTGAAGACCGGCCTCACCGCTTCCGCCGGTGTCTCCTACAATAAATTCCTGGCCAAGATCGCCTCGGATCTGAAGAAACCGGCCGGGCTTACGGTCATTCCGCCGGAGCGGGCGATGGAGTTTCTCGATTCTCTGCCGGTGGGGAAGTTTCACGGTATCGGGAAGGTTTCGGCCGCGAAGCTGACCGGGATGAATATCCGGACCGGGCGCGATTTGCGGCAGCTCGATGCCGCGACGCTTTCGGCGCTGTTCGGCAAGACCGGCCTTTTCTATTACAATATCGTGCGCGGCATCGACAACCGTCCGGTCGAGGTGGAGGACGAACCGAAATCGATCGGTCACGAGATCACTCTGGCCGAGGACTGCACCGACGTGCGGGCGCTCCGGATCATGCTGCGGCAGCTGGCGCGGCGCGTCGCCCGCCGCCTGCAGGCGCGGAATCTGGCAGGGAAAACCGTCACGATCAAGGTGAGATACGAGAATTTCGAGACGGTGACCCGTTCGCTTTCGCTGCATGTTCCGGTCTGCGGCGGGGCGGAGATCGGAGAAATCGCGGTCGGGCTCGCGGCGAAAACCGAACTGGCCAGCCGCCCGGTCCGGCTGCTCGGCGTCACGGTCGGTAATTTCTCCGGTCCCGAACCGGACCCCGGTTTCGAACAGCTGGAATTCCGTTTTTGATCCGCCGCAGCGGGGAATCCCCTTGATTTTTTGCGGCGGCGTGATATTTTGAATGGCAAAGGAGAGCTCATTATGATTCGTCCGCCCGCTTACAGTGACATGCTTCAGAATTATTACGGTGAGTTGTTCATGCGCCTTCGCCGGGAACGGCAGTCGCGCCTTGCTGCGGTCGATTCGCCGCAGAAGGCGCGGCATTATGTGTCGCAGGTGCGGCAGTCGATCCGCGATGCATTCGACCTGCCGGGAGAGCGCACGCCGCTCTATGCCCGGGTCACGGCCTCCGAGGAGGCGGACGGGGTGCGGACCGAGGCGGTGCTTTATGAACCGCGCCCGTGTTATCTCGCTTCGGCGCTGCTGTTCCGCCCGGCCGGAAAGGTCGATGGCAAACTGCCGGCCGTGCTCGGGCTGTGCGGCCATTCGCAGAACGGCAAGAGCAGCGAACCCTACCGGATTTTCTGCCGGACGCTCGCCCGCGCCGGTTTCATCGTACTGCTGCCGGACCCGGCCGGGCAGGGGGAACGGCTGCAGTTCATCCGTACGCCGGGCGACCGTTTTTCGGAGCGGTGCTGTGACGAGCACAATCAGCTCGGCAAAATGCTCGGGCTGTTCGGCGACAATTTCGCTTTCTGGCGGGTCTGGGATGCGATGCGCGGGCTCGATTACCTGCTCAGCCGCCCCGAAGCGGATTCTTCCCGCGTCGGAGTGACCGGCAACTCCGGCGGCGGCACGCTTTCGACCTACCTCTGGGCGCTTGACGACCGTCTGACCATGGCGGCGCCGGGGTGTTACATCACAAGCTTCCACCGAAATTTCGACAATGAGCTGCCGGTGGACGCCGAACAGGCGGTTCCCGGCATTGCGGCTGCCGGCATCGAGATGGCCGATTTCCTGATCACCCGGGCGCCGTCGCCCTGCCTGGTCCTCGGGCGCGGCAACGACTTTTTCGATCCGCGCGGCACGAAGGAGGCGGTTGCCGAGACCGGGAGAATCTACGAACTGCTCGGCGGGCGCGATCATCTGGCGTTTCACGTCGAGCCGGGCGACCACGGCTACGGTCCCGGCAACCGGCGGGCGATGTACCGGTTTTTCATGGATGAGGCCGGAATCCCGGGGGAGGTCGAAGAGCTGTCGGCCGGACCGGAGCTTTTCGCTGCGCCGGACGGGCAGGTCAACTGGATTCCGGGCAGCCGTACCCTGCCGGAATTTCTCTCCGCATGGTGCGGCGAGCCGGTCCGGGAGCCGATGCCGGTTCCGGCGTTCCTGACTGCGAACGGGATCGTGCCGCCGGCGGAGACGCCGGATTACAAAGTTCTGCGCAACGGCTATCCCGCCCCGGGCCGGGTCGTCTCCGTCTACGGAGTCCGCAGCGAGGGCGGGATTCTCGCCTTTCTGCACACCTGTGACTGCCGGCCGCTGAATATCGTGCCGGAGGGAGAGGCGGCAACGCTGCTCGTGGCCGCGCGCGATGCGGAGGAAGAGCTGCTCGCGGCCGCGCTTCCGGCGGACGGGTCGCGGCTTTTCACGCTTGACGCGCGCGGATTCGGCAAGAGCTTTCCGCTGACCGGGGACCGGGATACGGATTTTTTCACGCCGTACGGAACCGAGTATTTTTATGATGCGGCCGGAGTTATGCTTGATTCTCCGCTTTTTTCCGGCCGCGCCCGGGATGTGCTCGCGGCGCTTGCTGTGCTGCGGGCGGCCGGATACCGGTCGATCCGGGTGATCGGGCGCGGAGTGTCGTCGCTGTTCACGGCGTTCGGCTGCTGCGCCGGCCCGGAACTGTGGGAGTCGATCGAGCTCGAAGAGGCGCCGGCTTCAATGCGGACACTGGTCCGCAAGGCGATCTATCGGGAGCCGCAGTCCTTTGCGCCGCGCGGCATGCTGCGCCATTTCGACCTGGCTGAAGTCTACGCGGAGCTGGCGGTCGGTCATAAAGTCAAGATCCGGTAGGACGCGCCGGCGGCCGCTTCCGATCGTCACGGGGCGCGGAGTCCCGCAGCCGGCAGGAGGAGGGAAGCGCTGAACGTTGATTGACCGGATATAAAAAGCCCCGGCAGCGCGATTGCTGTCGGGGCTTTGCTTTCGTCTGTCTGCGGATTACTCGAAGACGACGAACGGGAATTTATCGGGATTCTTGGAGTCTCCGATGCCCGGGGCGATGTGGATCCAGCCGTCGCGGCCTTCTCCGTCATTGTCGTTCACGAGCAGGTTGAAACGGAATCCGTTGCGGAACATCTCCGGCGTCATGCCGGCCGCGTTTCCGGGGAGCGTGAAGTCGTAGCCGGTCACATTGCCCTCGCGGGTCGTGACGAGTCTGCACGCCTTCGCCACCGCGGCCGGATCGAAGCCGGTCGGGGTCTGGAAGACGATGACTTCGGGCTTGCCGGAATCCAGCCGCGAAAGACCGATTTCCCAGTGTCCGGTCTGGCCCGGAAGCTGGAAGGCGAACTGGATGTTGTCGCCCTTCCAGACATTGAAGCCGTCGAACGGCTGGCTGTGTCTGTCATCCGTCACATCGGCGCGGAGGCGGAAGCTGCCGTTCGCTTCGCCGAGGAAAATTTTCGCGCTGAGGTCGTTCGCATCGCGCCAGACGCGATGGTTCAGCGCCGGATCCGCCGCGGTGATCGAGACGACCTGGCTGCGGTCGTTCAGCACGAAATCGGGTTTGCGGTTGAAGTTGTCGCCGGCAGGCACCGCCACGGCGGCATTGACCGGAACGACGAGATTCCCCTTCCACGGCGTGCCGTCGAGCGTATAGGCGACCAGCAGCGACTCGCTGCTGCCGTAGTTCGCCTTGAAGTCGTTGCCGACTTCGAGTTCGAATTCGACCTCGGCGGTCTTCCCGGCCGGAACCTGCACTTCATGCGACGGCGCGAGCGGACGGAAGCTCTTCGGGAACTTCTCCAGCGCCAGGCGGAACGTGCGGTCGCTGCTGAGCGGGTTGAACACCTTGACCTTGAACCGGAGCGGATGCCCCGGAATCGCCACGCCGCCGGCGGAGACTTCGAGCAGCCGTCCGGCGATCTCCGCAGAGGCGGCGCCGGTCAGTTTCAGCGTCTCCGGCATCGGCGAAAGGGTCAGGAGCGCCATGCCGTCGAGGAGCTGCTGCGGCTTTTCGTTGCCCATCAGGTCCACCGTCGAGGCAGCCGATGCATTGGACTTGACCACGAGCGTCAGCGATGAACCGAAGCCCGATTCGTCCCAGGCCGGGATCAGCGTGTCGGCGCCGTCCGAAAATTCGAACGCCCAGAGGTTGGCGCCGAGATCGTACTGGCGGATATACTTCATGTTCCGGTAGAGACCGGCCAGCATGTTGTAGGCGGAATAGACCGGCTTCGGCTGGAAGTCGTTGGTGACCATGCCGTAGTTATGTTCTCCGTCAACCGGGTCGTAGCCGTCGTTGCGCAGATCGTACCAGGTGTAGCCGATCGAGCCGCGGCTCCAGGCGAAGAGGAGTTTCTTGAACAGCGTGATTGCCTGGTTGCGTTCTGCGCCGTTGAGCGAGTGGATCGCCGTTTCGTTCGCGTACCACGGCACTTCGGTGCCGGTTTCCCGGCGCATCGGCAGGAACTTCTCGTCGACGACCTGGGCGAACTGCTGGAACGAACCGTGTTCATGATAGGCGTGAACCTTGAAGGCTCCTTTGGCGAGCTTCAGGTAGTCGCGGTGGAAGGTCGGGCTCTTCTTGCCGGGGTGGTCGGTCATGGTCGCGAAACCGCCGGTCATGACGATCGCCTCGGGAACCGCCTTGGCGAGCTCCTCATAGGTCGCTTTCTGGAGCTGGACGTACTCTTCGAGGCTCATCTGGTTGAAGCCGCCGAGATCCGGTTCGTTCCAGACCTCCCAGAAGCGGATGCGGCCGCGGTAGCGGTCGGCCATGGTGCGGACGTATTCGCGCCAGGCGTTGAGTTCCGGCATGCCGCGGTTCCAGTCGAGCCAGTTTTTCGACGCCTGTCTCTCCGGCGTGGCGGCCCATTTGGCCGTGAAGGCGAACATCGCCTGGTGTTCGATGCCGACCGTCTCGTAGGCGTTGACGAGGAAGTCCATCTTTTCGAAGTTCCAGACGCCGCGTTCGGGCTGGATGCCGCCCCATTCGATACTGTCGCGGACGACTTTCACGCCGCAGGTCGCGGCGGCTTCGACCTCCCGGAGCTGATCGACCATGCTCCAGCGGCCCGAATGGGTGCAGACGCTGAACAGGAAGCCCGGCGCGCGTCCCGGCGTCGGGCCGGCGGGAACCAGATAGGCGAAACTGCGGGAGGATTTGCTCTGCATCGCCGGGGCCGAGGCCTCCGACACGGTCGCGGTCACATCCCAGTGGCCGAGCACTTCGGGCTTCCATTCCGTTGAGAAGATTTTGATTTCGCCCGGCAGGAGCTTCGCAGTGAAGCTTTCGCGGTGGGTGTTGCCGACGAAGCTCTTGAAATCAAGCGAGATATTGAACTCCCCGGCCTGATTCGAGGTGTTCGTGAACATGTATTTGAGCGCGGACTCCTGGCCGGATTTCAGCACATGGATGTCGTTGCCGGTCAACACGGTGAAATCGATCGCCTCGGTGAGCGGCTGGTCGACGCCGAGCGTGCTGCCGGTCAGCAGCACCGATCCCGGCACATTGCCGGAATTGACCAGCGCGAAGCGCTCGACCCGCACCGGGAGCTTGGCCGCGGCCAGCGTTTCGGTGAGGTTGAAGGAGAGCTGGTTGTTCCCCTGCTTCAGCGGCAGTTCGGCGGTTTTGATCTGGGCGTTCGCCGCATCGCGGAACACCCAGTAGCATTTGACGTTTCCGGCGTTCAGCGCCGCGTCGAGCTTCAGGACGGACGGGCGCGAGTGGAAGAAGGTGAGGCTCCCCATCCGTTCACTGAACGAAGTTTCACCCTTGATGTCGTTCACGAGGAGCCCGCCCGGCCCGAGACTGGGCTGGCCGCTGCCCCAGACGCGGTTGAACGAGTTGCTCAGGTTGAATGCGTAGAGCGGCCGGGTGGCGACCGTCTTTTCTCCGCCCGAAACAGCCGCGGTCACCGACAGGATCCGGAAGCTCGCTTCCGGGAGATTCTGCGAGTAATCGACGCCGAAGCCGTAGACCTTCATCGGCTGGTCGAGCTGCTTGTCGTTGTTGCCGCCCCAGCTGTTCTGCCACTGTCCGGCGGAAGCCTCCCAGGTCACCTCACTGACTCCGCCCTGTGCGAAGTTCACGGATTTGGAGAACTGGAACGTCTCGTTGCTCTTGTCGGTCATCCGCAGCCCGATGCTGCGCACGGGGCAGCCCGCCGGCGCTTCGATTCGCGCCGTCACCGAAACCTTGCTGAACTCCGGGAGCTGGAGCGGACGGTTGAAGACCAGTTCGATGTACTTCGATTTCGCCGGTTCCCAATTCACTTCCACGCCTTTGCCGGCCGCATAGGCGTAGTTGGCCGGAGCGCCGCCGCCCGGAACGTATTTTTTGATTCCGGCATTCAGAGCGACCGCGAGTCCGGCGGCCGGGGCATTTTCGGTTTCGGCCTCGATCGACGAAAGCGTGATTTCGGAAGGCGCCGCATTGCGGTCGTAGTCGAAGCTCACCGCATTGATCCGGACCGGCTGGTCGAGTTTTTTGTCGGCATTGTTCCCCCAGCTGATGAATTCGGTGTCGGGAGCGATCTGCCAGACCGCCTCGATGGTGCCGTCCGCGGCCTGCCTGACCGGGATCGAATACTGGAAGGTTTCGCCCTTCGCATCGAGCAGCCGCAGTCCCATCCTGCCGACCGGCGTGCCGGCCGGCGCCTTGAAGATCATTTTCACGGTGGCGTGGGTGAAGGAGGGCAGGGCGGTGGTCCTGTTGAACGCAAGTTCAACATAGGGTGACGCTTTCGGGTCCCAACTGACCGGAAGAACGCCGTTTACGGTTTCGAACCGCTTGTTTTCGATGCCGGGTGCGACGCGGGTCACGCCGCCGTCGAACGGAACCGGGGCGGCCGGAAGCTGGCCGCCGATGGCGAACGCTGCCGCGAACGTTGCCAGAGCCTGATAACGGTTTGGTTTCATGAACTGCCTTTCGTATTGAATCTTATGCGGAAATCCGTGTGAGTACCAGTATACCGCAACATCTCCTGTTTTTCAACAGGGAGATGCGCGGTTGTGCTTTGGGGGAGCGGTGCCGTCCCGGTCAGATCCAGGGGCTGTGGGACATCTGGAAGTTGACTTCCTTGTAGCGGACGGTGCTGACGTGGCCGTCGAACCACATGACCGGCTTCATTTTGCTGTGACGGAACGAGGCGGCATAGCTGTCCATGTTCAGGCACTCGTATTCGATCCGGTTCAGCGCGGCGCCGTCGACGATGTTCGGCTGAATCGTGTTCGCGTTGCCGTCGGTCGGACCGATTTCCGCGACGAAGACGATCATGGACGGCGTCGGCAGCGGGATTGCGCCGGTGCAGCTCCGGGTCGCCCTTGCTTCGGGTTTGACGTAGTAGCTGTTGTTGCCGCCCGGGTCCTTGACCGCCGAAGTCATGCCGAAGACATTCGGGTCCACATTGATCTGGAAGTCATTCATCGAATAGCCGTTGAAATCGAGCGTTCCGGAGCAGTTCAGCGAGGCGCACTGAAAGACGCCGCCGTTGCGGATGGCGGAGGCTTCCTGCCAGGTCTTCGGATTCCCGTTCATGCCGAGATACGGGGCGACCCGGAAGTACCACCACTGCTTGTTGCAATCCTCGTAAACCTTGGGTTTCGCGGCCGGATAATATTCGAAATCTCCGGCATACTGGGCCAGCCCTGTGAAAATCTGCTTCAGATTGTTCGTGCACTTGGCTTTTTTGCCGGATTCCCGGGCGCTTTGCAGGGCGGGCAGCAGCATGGCGGCCAGAATTGCGATGATCGCAATGACCACCAGGAGCTCGATCAGGGTGAACATTGATTTTTTCATTTTCCCACTTCCTTATCTTGTTGAACTGGAAACGTTCGAGGAGATCATCGCTTACGGCTTGACGCCGGTCCAATGGAGCTGGTCCACTCCGACATCCGCCACATGGCCGTCGAACCAGAGGATATTCTTCCGCCCTTTATGGCGATAGGCGAAGTCGAAGTAGCTGTATCCCTTCGGCGTATCCCCTTTGATCCTTCCCAGGGATGCGGATGCGGTCGAGGAATAGCCGAGCTGGTTTCCGTCCTGAAACGCGATATCGGCAGCATCGCCGCCCGCATCCAGCGCACGTTCCGCGATAAAGGGAATCGTGGAGGTCCGGGGAGCGCAGCCGGGTTCCGCCTTGGTTGCCTTGGCGCCGGGCTTGGTGGCGAAGATGGAGGTGCTGTTGCCGGCCGTGCCTCTCTCCAGTTTGGCCGGAGTGAAGCCGAAGTAAACCACCATCGGGCCGAATCCGTACATCGCGTAGCTGATGCGGTCGAGCAGCCCCGGCTGCGGAGGGGCGATTTCGGGGCAGCGCAGGGCGCCTTTCTCGCGCCGCTTCGCCGCCTCCTCCCAACCGGACGGCTGGCTGTTGTCCAAACCGAGATAGGGCATGGTCAGCCAGTGCCAGCCGCGGGAATTGAAATTTCCCATTTCGCTGCTTTTGGCCGGCGGAAAGTACTCGTAATCGCCGGAATACATCATCAGCGCGGTTCCGATCTGCTTCATGTTGTTGGTGCAGGAGGTCTTCCGGGCTGCCTGCCTCGCCTGGTTGAGCGAGGGCAGCAGCATCGAAGCGAGGATTGCGATGATCGCAATCACCACCAGGAGTTCGATCAGGGTGAATATGTTTTTCTTCATTTTTCAGTCGCCTTTATTTTTTAACGCCGATTGATATCGCTTACAGTTTGACGCCGGTCCAGTGGAGTTGGTCCAGGCCGACATCCGCCACGTGCCCGTCGAACCAGAGGATGTTCTTCCGCCCTTTGTGGCGATAGGCGAAATCGAAGTAGCTGTACCCTTTGGGCGAATCTCCCCGGATTACCACCACCGACTTGGAGGCGGTCGACGAATAGCCGAGCTGGTTTCCGTCCTGAAAAGCGATGTCTGAGGAATCTCCGCCTTCACCGAGCGCCCGTTCCGCCACGAAGGGGATGGTCGAGGTGAGGGGAGCACAGCCGGATTCCGCTTTGGTCGTCCTGGCGCCGGGCTTGGTTGCGAAAATCGTCGTGGTCTGCTCTGCCGGGCCGCGTTCCGCCTTGGCGGGAGTGAAGCCGAACCAGACCACCAGCGGCCCGAAACCGTACATCGAGTAGCTGATGCGGTCGAGCAGCCCCGGCTGCGGCAGGGCGATTTCGGGACAGCGCAGGGCGCCTTTCTCGCGCCGCTTCGCCGCTTCCTCCCAGTTGGACGGCTGGCTGTTGTCCATACCGAGGTAAGGCATGGTCAGCCAGTGCCATCCGCGGGTATTGAGATTTCCCATTTCGCTGCTTTTGGCCGGCGGAAAGTACTCATGGTCGCCGGAGTACATGAACAGCGCGCTGCCGATCTGTTTCATATTGTTGGTGCAAGCGGTTTTCCGGGCAGCAACCCGCGCCTGTTGAAGCGAGGGCAGCAGCATCGAAGCGAGGATTGCGATGATCGCGATGACCACCAGGAGCTCAATCAGGGTGAATCTGCTTTTTTTCATGGCTTCCCGTTCCTTTCCTTTGCTGAACCGGCTCATAATAGTTAATCTGTTAAGGGTCAGAGAGAACAACAATTCCACTTGAACTTCCTTACTGAATATCAATTAGCTCTTTTTCACAGGATCTCCATTTTCGGCAACGATACGGCTTTCGGCTGCATCGTTGCTTTTTTTGTAACCTGATTTCATGCAATTTTTTCCGTTTCATTATCCCGGTAAAACAGGCTTAACAGATTAACTATTATGCGCCTGCACCGTTTTTTCATACTGCGCGGCGGCAAATCGTTCCGCGACGTTTTTATGGCTGAGGGCCGCGCTCTCATTCAGATTGCGGACCGAGGAACCCTCGATCAATTTTTGCGGAAACTCAATCTGCCGCCTGTACTGCGAATCGTGGTTCAGGATATCGATCGCCATCCGGACGATGATCCCGCTGTACTCTTCGGCCCCGGAATCCACCGCCGTCAGCCACTCCACCCTCGGAACCGTTCCGGTGCTGATGATGCTCAAATCCTCGGGAACGCGCACGCCGTACTCCTCCAGATATCTGCGCGCCTGAATGGCTCCGTCGCAGCTGATCGGAAACAGGGCGGTGAAATCGTATTTCCCCGCGGCATAGGCTTTCATGAACTCCGCCACCTGCCGATGGGGGCGTTCGCCGGGGCGAATGCGGCAGTCCAGCACCTCGACGCTGCAGCCGTTCGATGCTGCGCAGCTTTCGAAACCGCGGCAGAAGGCTTCGACGGTATAAAGGTGCGGTTCGTTGATCAGAAGCCCGAATTTACGGTGTCCGTGCCGGAAAAGGTAATTCGCGATGTTCACGCCCGCCGCCGCGTTGTCGCCGCATACGTAATTGATCTGGCTGATCGGCACTGAGTTGCGGCTCAGGATCACCGGGGCGGGGCAGCGCGAAATCGCCAGGATCTGCTCCGGCGTCATCAGGTCGTCCGCAATGCCGTCCACCACGATGATATCCGCCTCATAGTTCGAAAGCGTCAGGGTGATATCGTCATGATAATCGTAAATCCGGTGTTCGAACCGAAACCCGTCCTCTTCCGCTGCCCGGCGGAGGCGTTCCGCCATGAACGGCAGAATCGGCGCCGGCCAGTTGTGCTGCAAAAGCAGCATATGCGGTTTGCCCGCGTCCTTTTTGCTGACGAAGCTGCCGCGGCCGACGTACGCCTCGATCAACCCCTTTTCCTTCAGCTGATTGATCGCCGGCGTGACAGTCGACTGGCTGACCTGGTACTCCGTCATCAACTGGCGGACGGTCGGGAAGGGCTCTCCGTCCTTCATGGCGGAAATGCGCCGGCGCAGCTGCAGATAGAGCTGATCGCTTTTACTCGACTTTACCATGCTGTCCCTCGTGTTTATTGTATCGGCATTCGATACATTGCCGTCAAAAAAAATCGCGCGATTGCGATTGTATTGATCTTCGATACATTTTAATTATACCCAAAATCGATGAAAAAAGCAAGTGGAAAATGAAAAAAAATAAAAAAAATCCGGCCCGGACTGAATACACGTGTGAATTGCGCCCGGGCTGAGGCGGCGCGCTTACGGAAGATCGGCGGCGGAAAAGTGGTATTCCGTATTGCAGAACTGGCAGCGGAGCGCCGGATTCGGATTTTCCGCCAGAAGCTTTTCGATCTCCTCCCGCCCGAGAATCTGCAGCGCGGTTTTCCGGAGCGCTTCCGCCGAACAGCCGCAGTGAAAACGGGCCGCGGGCAGCGGCTGCAGCTGGAAGGCGGGGAGATCCATGCGTTCGAGCAGGAACGCCAGAAGGAGGCGAACGCCCTCTTCCGGGGCGCTTCCAAACCGGGTGCGGAGGATTTCGCCCGCTTCCGGCATCTGAAGTTTCCGGCGCATGTGGTCGAACTCGGACAGGTCGCAGCCCGGCATGGCCTGCAGGAGGACGCCCAGCGCGCTTTTCACCGGTTCGGCCGGGTCTGCCTGCAGCTCGATCTCGCAGCGGAGCTCGCTTTCGATCTCCTCGCTGACGGAGAGATGGTAAGCCAGCGCGGAGGAGGGCAGAATGAAAGCGCTTTTCGACTCGCCGGAGCGGAGAATCCTGCCGTGCCGGGAGCGGGTGCTCCGGACCGTCGCTCCATCTTCCCCGCAGGCGACTTCGACCGAATCGGCCTCTTCCATGACGTGCGGATTGCGGATGAAGCCGCGGAGGCATCCGTCCGAACCGGCGTCGACGACGATCGAACCGGCCGGACCCGCATAACCGAACCGGACCGACAGACGCTCCCCGCGCCCGAGCATGGTTCCCGTCAGCGCGGCGGAGGAGAAGGCGTCGGCCAGCAGCCGTCCGGCGACCGGATCGGCATCGTGGCGGATGATCGTCTCCGAGGCCAGCTCCCGGAAACTGCCGACGGCAAGGCGGACGGCCTCTTCTTTCACAACCGCATAGCTCAGGTAATCCTGCGCGACATGTTCCATTTTCTGCTTCTCCTGCACAGATTCTCTTGACAGACGGGATTCGACCCGGTATCTTAATGGGATACCATCATCATACTATATCACAAAGAAGCGAGGAATCAAATGAGTGCCCGACTGCTGTTTGCCGCTTTCGCCCCGAAAACACTGGAGCCGGCCAATTCGATCGGCAACAAATTTCAGCGTTTGCTCGAAAAGCTCGATTTGCCGTCCGCCGTCGGGAACCGCACCGTCGCCGTGAAGATGCATCTCGGCGGCGGCGGCGGTTTTTCGACGATTCATCCGTTTTTCGTCCGGAAACTGATTCAGGCCGTGCGGAAGGCGGGAGCCCGGGAAGTGTTCGTCACCGATCTCCGGCGCGATATTTCCGGCGCGATCGACCGTGGCTATACCGAAGAGGTTTTCGGCTGCCGGATCGTTCCGGTCTGCGGAGAGGATGAACGGGATTTCAAAACCTTTCCGGTCGAGCCGCCTTTTCACGGCATGGACCGCATCGAGCTCTCCGGCGCGATCCTGAAGGCGGATGTCCTGCTCGACTTCTCGCATGTGAAGGGACACGGCGTCTGCGGCTTCGGCGGCGCTTCGAAAAATCTCTCGATGGGCGCAGTGACGGACAAAATGCGCCAGATGCTGCACGGGCTCGAGGGCGGCCTGGTCTGGAAGGAGGAGAAATGCTCGCACTGCGGCAGCTGCATTGCAAACTGTCCGAACGGCGCCATGAAGTTCGACGAAAACGGCAGGCTCGATGTTTTCTATCACAACTGCAAGTTCTGCCAGCACTGCGTCCTGATCTGTCCGGAGCAGGCGATCACCATGACCGCCGGCGGCTATCTCGACTTCCAGAAGGGAATGGCCATGACCAGTGCAAAACTGCTCGAACAGTTTCCGGAGAACCGCCGGCTTTTCATCAATATGCTGATGGATACGACGATCTTCTGCGACTGCTGGAGCATGACCACTCCGCGGCTGATTCCGGATATCGGCATCCTGGCCGGCCGCGATATCGTGGCGGTCGAACAGGCCACCCTCGACCTGATCAACCGCGAAGAGCTGATCCCGAAGTCGCTGCCGGAGGGCTGGGATCTGCTTGAAGACCGTTCGCTGCACCTGTTCGAGCGGATTCACCACAAGGACCCTTATGCCGTCGTCCGTTATCTCGAAGAGCTCGGCTGCGGCACCGCCGATTACGCACTCGAAGAGATTGAATAATCCCGCCGGCAGTCGGCTTGCCCGCAGAAGCGTCTGCTGAGCGTCGGGAAAAAACGTGTCCCGGACGGATGCTGCCGACTTCACCGCAGGGGGAAGCCCACCGGGCCGGGACCGTTACCGGCGAAGCAGTTCGTAGGCGAATGCGCCGGTGACGCCGGGATCGGCGGAAAAAACGATCTTCCCCGCCTTCTCCGTGAACGGGGCATCTCCGAGTGTTTTGCCGTTTACATCCAGCGCCCGCAGGACGACTGTTCCGGGCGCCCGGTTGACGAGTTCGATTTCGACCTTGCCGCGCCGCATCAGGTACGGCGACGGTCTGCCGAGATTGTACATCAGAATCCGGCTGCCGAGCATGGCCAGCCGCTGGCCGGCGGCCTTGACGTCGGTCAGGTGCAGAATCAGCACCCGGCGGCTGTCCGCCAGAGTCTTGTCGTCCAGCGCTCCGGCGAAGACGGTGGAGAACACTTCGCTGCCGTTCGCGGCCAGAAGACCGCCTTTCAGGCTTCCGCCGGACGGGATGACCAGCGCTTCGCTGCGCGGGGTGACCACCTGCAGCGTGCCGTTTTTGCAGTCGGCCGTGAACTCTCCGGCGGGGGAGGCGACCGGCTTGGTCAGGTCGACCAGCGTTTCGCCCTTCAGCAGCGTTTCGACGTCGAAACTGCCGGCCGGAACCCGGTCCGCCACGCGCATTCCGATCCGGTGGAGCAGCCCGAGCTTCGTGAAGTTTTCCGGGATGTCGGCATTCTGCCGCCTGAACCAGTTGGCGTAATCCGCCGCCTGCGGAATCCGGTAGACCTGCGGCGTCACGGTCAGCGTCCGTTCGGTGGAGAGCGGCTTCACGTCGCCGCGCAGGTAGAAGAGCGCGGTGATCCGGTCCGACAGCTGCAGGATCGGGTCGTTGGCCGTGGCGAAGGCGCCGAGTTGGCCGCCGTTCCCGGTCGGGTCGATCTTCCAGCTCCGCAGGTAGGTGCCGAATTCAAAGCGGAAGATGCCGCTCCAGTCCTGCATCGCGGCCAGCGCACCCATCACGGGGCCGCCCTCCGAGCGCTTGTCGTTCGGCACGCAGAAGTTGAATTCCGTCAGCATGAACGGCTTGCCGAAGATCCGCGCCGCCCCGGCCTGCAGCGGCACCGGGAAACCGGAGGCGATCACGCTGCGGTTGTGGTTCTGGAACGGCATCCGGAACATGTCTCCAGGGAAGGTCGGGTGGTCGAAGTAGGTGTGATTGTCCACATAATCGTACCGGCTGCGGGGCAGGGCGGACGGGTACATCGACGTGCAGGAGAGATCCGAGAACGGCGCTTTGACGCCGATTCCGCGCAGAGCGCTCTTCATCTCGTCGAAGACGGCGCTCTGCTGGTCGAGCAGAAAGCGCAGCCACTCCTGCGCCAGCGGCCGCTCCTGCGGCGTCAGGCCGTTCTTTTCGCACCACGCCCGGTAGGTGCGGGTCATGTTGGCCTGCTGAACCGGATTCCGGTTCGGGTATTTGTATTCGTCATGGTGCAGCAGCAGCGGATTCTCGTTGATGATGCCGATCGAAACCAGCGCCGGGTCGTCGTTCATGCTCATGCCGGTGTAGGGATTGACCGGCAGAAGGAGGTTGCGGGCGAACTCCACGAGGTTCTTCCGGAGCTCCGGATCGAACATCATCTGGGTCTTGACTTCGAACATGCCCTTGAATGGACGGGAGAAGCCGCCGGTCCGCATGGTGTAGAGATCGAGCGTCAGGTAAATGCCGCGCTTCTTCAGTTCGGCGAACAGAAAGTGCATCCGGTCGAGCATGGCCGGATCGATCTCCGGCCGGGTCGCATCCGGCTTGACCAGGAAACCGTCGAAATGGTGGAAACGGACCGCGTTGTAGCCGCAGGCGGCGATCCGGTCTGCCAGTTTGATGCTGTCGGCGTGTTCGAGCATGTTGCTCTCCTCGCAGATGCTGACCCCCAGGAAGCGGACGGGGCGTCCGGGACGCCGCTCGAACTCAAAGTGCTCGCCGTTGATGACGGCCCGGCCGTATTTGCCGGCCGGAGCGTCGAGCAGCCACGAGAAGTCAAGCGCGCTGCCCCGGACCGGGTTCTTGTCGAAGGTGAACTCCCGGTAGTTTCGGGGATTCAATGCAAGCGGCCGCTCCTGATTGTCCTCGACGGCCGGGAACGGAATTCCCTCGTCAGGGACCAGCGACGCGCCGGCCACCAGCCAGACCGAATTGTCCGCACTGGTCAGTTTCACGGACCTGACCGGTTTGCGCTCAAGCCGGAACCGGCTCAGGTACATGCCGATGACCGAGCTCGGGTTCTGCCCCTGAAACACGACTGCGGCGTTGACGGCTCCGGCCGGTTCCCACCAGTTGCCGACGTCGCGGCGGTCGATGACTTCGAAATTGGAAGCGGTGCCGTCGGCGTAGGCGACTTCGATCGAGCCGGCCGCCTTGCGGTTGCACCAGGCGGCGGCGTGGAACAAATAGAGCCACGCATATTTTCCGCCGTCGGCCGGAATCACGGCTTCTTTGAGGAACTCCGGCCGGGCCGGGTTGCGGAACGCGAGCACGGATTTCCCGCCGTTCTCCGCCGGATCGAGCACCCGGACCGGCACATTGCCGAAGGTCTGCAGTCCGAGCGGCATGATGGCGAAATCGTTGTCCGGCCCCTGGTCGGTCCAGCCGCCCTGCCTGTCGTTTTCGACCGGATCGGCGAAGCCCATGTTGGCTGCGGCGGAGAGATCCAGCGGAGTTGCCGTGTACGGCAGGAACGCGATATCGAGTTCGGCATCGACTCTGCCGTCCCTGACCGGCAGCGCCAGCCGGAGATTGCCGGTCCGGTCGCCGTATTTGCAGATCATGGCGCCGGTCGAAAAGCCGCTGAGCCGAAGGGTGCCGAAGCGGAGCGGAATATCAACCTGTTCGACCGCATGCCCGGCCGGACTGTTCCAGACCCAGCCGCCGTTCTGTTCCGCCGGGATAACCTTCTGATCCCGGTAGCGGACCTGGCCGTTGCGGATCGTCATCCGGATTTCCCGGCCGAGGAACGGCGCGTTGGTCCGGACTGACCAGAAGAGTTCCCGGAGCTTCTCCGGCGACTCGGGCGTGACGGTGATGTGCAGTTTCGCGGCGTTTTCCCCCGCCGGCTTCACGGCAAACGTGTAGTTGCAGAATACGCCGGTTTTCGGCTCCCGGAAGCGTCCGGCGCGAAGCAGCGGGGCCGGCGCGGCGCGGTCGATGACATTGGCGTCGAGGTCGGAAACGTCCGAAAAATCGATTTTCACCCAGTCGTCGGTTCCGACGAACCGGCGGGAGTCGAACTGTCCGGCGATTCCGGTCTCGCGGTTGTAGACGTCGATCCGGGCCTTGTCGTTCAGGCGCATCACCGGGTTGATGATTTCGTCCGCGGCGGGAGCCGCCGCGGCGCCGAACGAGGCCGCGGCGAGTGTCAGAATCAGTTTTTTCAGCATGGATAACCTATCAGATCGACATGGCGGTGAAGTTGGCGGTGACGTAAGCATCCCCGGCGTAGTCCTGCTTGAGCTGGCCGACCGAATAGCTCCTGGCGCTGCCGTCGAGCATGACCGCGTTGGACTGGTCGGAGTGGCGCATATGGACCTGCCCCGCCGCCCAGTAGTTCAGATAGGTGGCCTGTCTTTTCGTGTTGGCGTTGACGCTGTCGCCGGCCAGCAGCGTTTTGGAGGGGGAGTTTTCGACGACCCACCCTTGCGACGGAACCTTTGCGCAGGCCCGGGAGCGCTTTGCGCAGGGCCAGACGCCGCTGACCGGCTGGCCGGCCAGCCATGCGTTCAACCCGTAGGTTTCATACGGGTGGTCGCCCGCCGACGTGCCGGTGCGTTCAAGGAGCGGGCAGCAGAGATTCGAGTAGGCCGCTTTGTCGAAGATGTTCGCGCCGCCGCCGCCGGTGTAGCCGCCGTTGTAGAGATAAGAGGCCCAGGTTCCGGTTTTCTCCGCGCCGGTGGAAATGATCATCTGCCCTTCGATGGCCGGGATGAAATCGTTGTTGTCGTCGCAGTAGAAGTTGATCATCGTGCCGGTCTGCTTCAGGCGGTTGATGCAGTCGATCGTCCGCGCCCGGTTCCGGGCCTGGTTCAGCGCCGGCATCAGCATCGACGCCAGAATCGCGATGATCGCGATCACGACCAGCAGTTCGATCAGGGTAAAAGCATGTTTTTTCCGCATTTCGTTATTCCTTCCGTGAAAAATGGTTTCGGCTTTTTCGGGAACTCATATTTTCATATGTGTAAATTATACCAAAATCCTGATGGAAATGCAATTGAATTGCGGAATATTTGCGTGAAAGAGGATTGAAAAAGTGTAAAAATGATGTAAATTTTTTTATGGGAGGGCGATTTTGCCTTTTGCCGCCGGATAATTTCAATTCATTGAGGTGAATCGATGAAAAAGCCGACTCTGCAGGATGTCGCCGTTTCGGCGGGGGTGTCGATCGGTACGGCTTCCCGGGCGATCAACTGCAAGGCGCGGGTCTCCGCCGAGGCCCGGCGGGCGGTGCGCGAAGCTGCGGAGAAGCTCGGGTATGCGCTGCCGCGTTCCCGCGAGCGGGTGATCGGTGTGCTGACGCCCACGCTGGAGTCTCCCGAACTGGATCACTATTTTATTCTCATGTTCAACGAATTGCGTCAGGCTGCCCGGCGCCGGGGGTATCGGCTGGTCGTCGTGGCTCTGGAGGATTTTCCCGTATTGAACGAGTGGCAGGTCTGCGGCGTGATTTCGCTGGATTTCACCGACAAGGTCAGCCGCTGTTTTCCGCAGTTCCGGAACATTCCGCTGATCTGCTGCAACGACCGGGCCAACCACCTCGAAAACGTCTATTCGATCTCCAGCAATGCGAAAAAGGCCATCGGGGAGGCCGTGGATTATCTCGTCGGGCTCGGACATCGCCGGATCGGCTTCCTGCGCTGGAGTCCGCAGCCGAAGTCGCGCTACGCCGATTTCTTTCTAGAGGCGATGGCGCGCAACGGGCTGCACAACAGCGCCGGCGCCATGTTGTGGAACAACAACGATTTGCCGCTGCACGACACGGTTGCGATGCTGCTGGCGAAGCCGGTCACCGCGCTCATCGCGCTGGATTCGGCGATTCAGGTCGACCGTCTGCTGAAGCTCGCCGGGAAGCGGCTTCCGGAGGACATTTCACTGATCGCCGGGGACACGCTGAACGCGATGCACATGTATCCGCGCCACACCGTGATCGCCATCGACTATCCGCGCTATATGGAGACGGCCCTCGACATGCTCGAAACCGTCTGGCGGGGCGGAGTCCTCTCCCAAGACGCCAGCATCGACTCCAGACTGCGGATTCGGGAGAGCACCGGCCCCGCGCCCTCCGACTGACCGGCGGAAGCGGAGGAGGACACGGAGCCGAATTTTCACGGTGCATTTCCGGGAAGCGGCCGCGTCGTCCTGTTCAGCCGGAGCGTACCGGGAATTTCGAGCCGCACCCGGAGCTTGGGGTTTTCGATCAATTCCAGGAGACTGCCGGCTGCTCTCCGACCCATTTCGAAATCGTCGACTTCGATGGAGCTGATCCAGTTCCTGCTGCTGACGAAGCCGTAGCAGGAGATCAGTTCAACCTCTTCCGGCACCCGGACGCCGATGGCGGTCAGATGCCGGTACACTTCCTCCGCCATATTGTAGTTGTAGGTGGCGACCGCGGTCGGTGAATCCGGGCGCCCGAAGAGTTCTGGCGGCAGTTTTTCCGCGACGTCGAAATAGAACGGGGACATCTCCAGATTCAGGTCGCGGTGAGCAGCCCGGAATTCGCGGACGGCCTGCTGCATCTCCAGCGAGAGAAAGCGCTCCTTTTTCCACTCCCGCCAGTTTACGAGCTTCCGTTCCGGCATGAACACGATATGCCGGTGGCCATTCCGGTAAAGCAGGGAAAGCACCTGTTCCACGCCCTGCCGGGTCGCGTTGACCACATGGTTGAATGCGTCCGCTTCTCCGGGGATCGTGCAGGCGAACACCAGCGGCAGCCCGGCCGCGACCGGCTCGCGCCAGTATTCCTCGGTCGACTGGGCCCCCCAGACGATGAGCCCGTCGACGTGCTGGGACTGGATGAGCGACAGATACTCGCGCCGTTCGACGAACCGCTCGTCATTGAAAATCAGCAGCAGACGGTAGTTGCTCTCCTCAAGCCCCGCTTCAATGCCGCTGACCAGCTTGGCCAGGTGGCGGTCCTCGAAGATGGGCATGCCGAGGTTCCGCGAGGAGGGGATCAGCAGCCCGATCTCTTCGGCCCGGTGCATGAAAACGCGGCGGGCGTTGAAATTCGGGACGTAGCGGAGAGCCTCCACCGCCTGCCGTACGCGCTCGCGCATCTCCGGCGGGATGCTTTTCGCCCGCTCCGGATCGTTGAGCACGCGCGAAACCGTGCTGATCGACACCCCGGCCAGCTGCGCGACATCCCGTATGGAACTCTTCTTTTCACTCATGGCAGATTCGGCTCCGCACCCCCTTGATTCCGGTTCAAGCCGGTGTTTCCGGCTGTTCACGGGCATACTTTATCATGGGAATGTTTATTTTTCAATAAGATTTTCCTTCTCCTATTGACATTCGGGGCAAACTTTGGTATAATATATCTAGAAACATGTTTCTGAACTGGAATTTTTTTCTGTTATTCCGGTTCGGGACCATCGGAAACGCAATCAATTCCGGAAAGGACGGATGCCATGAAAACAAGCAAAGCGTTTACCCTGATCGAATTGCTGGTCGTTATCGCGATCATCGCTATTGTAGTAGCCTCAAAAGTGGGATTTTTTTTGCAATTTTCTGCAATTTTTGCTTTCAAGGCTCTATGAGGAACGATAGATTACAATAGAAATATGGTCTACGGTATACATATTTCTTAACACCCAAAATAGCATAACTATACCGAGATGTCAAATATTTTGCGGAGATGGGTTCACCTGTTCGGCCAATGGGAATGTATCGAAGGTGTGTATTTCTCGAATCTGCTATAAGTCGGGATTCAACAGCGCAGCAACGTCGATGTCCAGTGGAATCAGTTTGTGTTTCCCGATTTTCACGGTTCCGAACGATTCAACCTTGCGCAGCAGATCACGCATGGCGTAATCCAACAGCGTCTGCTGGGAATTGAGTTTCGCGATCAAATCCAAACGTTGACGCAAGGTCTCTTCAGACGGAACACGTTCCAGTTCTAACGCAAGCCGAAATGATAACTCATCTCGAAACATGGAAATATCGGCAAAATCACTGCGCCCAAGCGTGAACAGACCGACCACGGACTTGATTATTCCACTGTTGGATATCCAGCCTTTTTTGATACGATCCGTTGTCAGCTTGTCCACACTTGCCAAGCCACGATTGTCATTCAGCAAGGCTCCAACCATGGCGATGCCGCCAGTGGCTATCAGATCTTCCCTGCTTTGCGTAATTTTAAACCGCGTTGCCATCGTTTCTCCTATCGGGTTGAGTCCATTCGTTATGTTGTATTCTCATGTAATATACTGCAACCCAAGAGATTTGCCTCTGTTTTATCTTTAATTTTACCTGTTATTTCACGGATTTAGGTCAATGGAGCAGAAATCGCCGAATGTAAGCAGCAGAGGGTAATCCAGCAACGGCAAATGCAGAAATTCACGGGATCCTTTGTAAAGCGTACTGTCATGAATTCCATCCATTTCCTGCGGCAGTTCGTAAACGGAACCATCCAGAAGGTCTACGAGTCGGACTTTGTCTTTCATGCAGGTATGAATGGTACAGGTGCCGGCATAGGTTTCACGCAGAAGGTCTACCGGTTTCCAATAAGCGAATGCTTTGCCGCCTGCATTCTGGAAGCCGGCAAACATCATTTCCGCACTTTCCGGTTCCTTTTGAAACATCGCACGGGGAGAAGCTGAATGGGGACGAAAATTCAACGGCAGGTCGATTTTTTCAAAATTTCCTTGAAAAACCGAACACAACACCTGAAATGTGCGATAGGAAATTTTGGGGGTGAAATTACCGCTGGCAATGCCGTCTTCGTCAAACTCCGCCGCCAGAATTCCAAAATATCCGTAATCTTTTCTGGTCGAAATGTTACCGACTATACCATCAAGAGCCTCGCACATGTCCATACAGGAGAAGTAGGAATTGAACATAATATCGCTCATGAAATCCGTAATGGTATGCCGTGCCATGTATTTGGCCTGGCGAAGCGGTGTCCATGCGCCGGGATTCAGGGCTCCTGCGCCGCCGGATCGGGACTGCGTACCGGTTTCCCCCTGAATCAGTTTTATCGCCGGATTATATTGATGGAGCAATGCCTTGCTTCCCGCCACAAGAGCAGGCAGTCCACGTTCATCTGCCGCGTAGTTGTGATAGGAGAAAGCATCCATGACCTTTCCCGCTCCTGTTGCGAGGACATCGTGCAACCACGCCAGACCGAACAGGCATTGACTGCCGCCGATGACTTTTGCGTCCGGATCCGCAGCCCGGATCGCCTTGGCGGTGCGCAGTACGAGATGCCCGTAATCGGTACCATTGGGGCCGGTTTTCCAACACCAGACCCCATCGGGTTCGTTCCATACCTCGTACCACTGCACTTTGCCCCGGTAACGGGAGACGACGGCTTTGATGTACCGGTCCCAGGCGCGGTATTGTTCTTCCGTCCGGGGCGGATGTCCGACAGCTCCGAAAATTTTTGCGGCTTCTTCATCGTAAAGCCCGTTGCCGTAGCAGAGACAGATCCAGGGCTGCATGCCCCGTCGGATCAGATTGTCCACAATCCGGTCAAGCCATTCAAAAGAATAGACGCCTTTTTCCTGTTCGGTTCTTGCCCAGCCGGATTGAATCCGCACCCATTTGGCTCCTGTTGCGGCGACTTGATCGTAGGCCTTTTCCGGATCAAACATACCGCGGTCGAGTTTCTCGAACCCGATGCCGATGCGGGAATGTGTGATTTCGGCGGATGAATAAGTCCTGACTTTCCCTGTTCTGATCAGACGTTCCATAAAACACTGTCCTTTCCTTTGATTTTTGATTTTATGAGACAAGTTTGCAGGGGGGGGATAGGTGATTGTCTGTGCATCAGTGTCTTGGGTATTGAGACGGAGCAACGTTGTAGTAGCGCCGAAATATTCTGCTGAAATATCTCTGGTCGGAAAAACCGGTCCGTTTTGCGGTTTCACCGGGCGGCAAGCCTTCTTTCAGCAGTCGAAGCGCTTCTTTCATGCGCAGCTGGGTCTGGTATTTGTACAGGGAAATTCCGTACTGACGGCGGAATATCGAATTTAAATAGATTACAGAAAAATGAGCCATATAAGCCAGTTCATTCAAAGAGACCGGTGTTCTGTAATTTTCGTCCAGATACTGTTTGATCTGAGTCAGAACGGCATTGCGGTAATCGACAGATCCCGCCTCTGTCGGTTTCATGCTGACGGCGTAATCCAGACTCTGGACAAGCAGTGAAAAATAATGCGGCTCATCCACATTTTGCTGTGACCCGCACTCCCAGAGCGATCTTGCCGTCGGCGGTGTGATGACGACTCTGCAGGCGGACTGCCTGTAACCGACATCCGGCGAATATTCTGTCCGGTGCAGCGTCAATGAGCTGGGCAGGCTTGTAAGCCACAGCAAGGTATAGGGAAGTCCCCGAAAATGCCGTTCCGTATGCGAAGTGTTCGGCAGGAGTATGTGCGTCCGGCTTTCCTCCAGGGGGAGCCACTTGCCGTTAATCTGAAAATCCACAACTCCATGGACTGGGAAAACGATCTCCGCATGGCCGGGGTGCCGTTCCGTCGGATAGTAAGGCTGATGCCCTCTGGGATCGGGGTGAAAACGCCGGTCTCCCGGAATGTTGACCGCAAATCCGCTGCTGTCTTCGGAAAGGGAGACCGCCGCGTCTTCTCCACGCGGAAGTCCTGTTTTCGCAAGGGAAGGGTGATGGAACTGCGCACCTTGCGAACAGAGAGAAAACAACATTTTCTTCAACATGTTTTCCGGCATGAACGTGTCCTTTCCAATGAATACCGGAATATATAAGCGCGGGCGGGGAAATGCAAGATAATATTTGTTTTGTCCACAATAAAAGGTTGGAAAATGCACATCGGCAGCGGTTGTTTTTCGGGCTGTGAAAAATATATTAATCGCGTCGGCTGGGACCTTCTGTATCTTTGAGAAAATTTGAAGAGGAACTGCATGAAAACAGTAATCATCACCGGAGCTTCTTCCGGAATCGGCCTGTGTGCGGCAAGACGTTTTGCCACCGAAAACTGGCGGGTTGTTCTGCTTGCGCGCCGCAAAAACGTTCTGGAGGCCGTCGCGGCAGAACTGCCCGGTGCGCGGGAGCGCCACATCGCCGTGGACGGCGATTATTCACGGGAAGAGACCGCCGGAAAGCTGGTTCAGTGCCTGCACTGTGCCGGAATTACCGCGGTGGATGCACTGGTGAACTGTGCCGGCGTTATCGCTTCCGAACCGATTGTCGGAACAGACCTTGCCGCATGGCGGGCGCCGTTTGACACACTGCTGAACGGGGCGATTCTGATGACCAGAACGGTTGTCCCGCTCATGAGCAATGGCGGCAGAATCGTTCATGTGACTTCCATTCATGCGGAACGGGCGGAAAAAATGGCATCCGCGTATGCAACCGCCAAAGCGGCTATCGGCCAGTATTGCCGGAGTGCGGCGCTTGAACTTGCGGAGCAGAATATTCTGGTCAACACGGTCGCTCCTGGATTTGTCGATACGCCGATGAGCTCCGCTTCCGGAAGTTCGGAACTCGAAACCGACTGGTTTCGAAGCGATTATATCGAAGGACGGCATTTACCGCTCCGCCGCGCGGGAAAACCGGAGGAGATTGCGGGGGTGCTGTACTTTCTCTGCGGTCCCGATGCCACATACATCACCGGACAGACTCTGATCGTCGACGGCGGATTAACTATAACTTTTTGAGGCGGAAACATGAAAATTGAGAAAGTGGAATTCCATTACCTGGCGGATGATCACATCCGCGATATCGGCGACGGCAGCCAGGATGCTCTGTTGGTGCATGTGATCATGGACGACGGCAGTGACGGATGGGGGGAATGTGAAGCCGCGCCGCTGGTCTCCATTGCGGCGTGGTGCTGCCCGATGTCCCATTTGGCGTGTAAACCGCTGAAAATGTCTGTCATCGGCTTTGAAATCAACACTCCTGCCGATATCTGCATGCTGACCGAAAAAGTCCGGCGGAACAGTTTCGATCTTCTTCAGGCCGATCATACGCTCTCAGGCATTGACATTGCCTTGTGGGATATGCTCGGACATAAATACGGAGAACCGGTCTGGAAGCTGCTGGGCTACGACAGGGCTTACCCGAAGACGGCATATGCATCACAGCTTTTCGGCGATACGCCGCAGATGACTTATGAAAAAGCCGTGCAATCCCGCAAGGCGGGGTTTCGCGCTGCAAAATTCGGCTGGGGGCCGTTCGGAACCCGGACTGTCCGGGAGGATATTGCTCACATCGATGCTGCGCGGGAAGGGCTGGGCGACGATCTTGCCCTGATGGTTGATGCCGGAACCGTCTGGGGAAATGATGTGAAGCGCGCCTCCCAGGTGCTCTCCGCATTGCGGAAGGCGCGTGCCGTCTGGTTGGAGGAACCGTTTGCTTCGGGAGCGCTGAAAGCCTATGCGGAACTCGCCGCCACTCCCGGCTGCGAAAGACTCCTTGCGGCTGGAGAGGGGGCGCATAATCCGGATATGGCGTACAATCTGATTGACTTCGGTGGACTGGGGTTCATTCAGATTGATACCGGGCGGATCGGAGGTATCTCCTCGGCGAAAAAGGTTGCGGAATATGCGGAGAAAACGGGAATAACCTATGTGAACCACACTTTCACCACCTCGCTTGCGCTGTCCGCATCGATTCAGCCGTTTGCCGGTTTGCGGAGTTCTTCCTGGTGTGAGTTCCCGGTCGAGAGCGCCGCGCCTTCGCGCCGGCTGACCAAGGTACGGATTATGCCGGATGCCGATGGCGAGATTCTTCTGCCGGATATGCCGGGGCTGGGCTGTGAGATTGATCTGAGTACCATTGAACGTTTCGGGCGCGAAGTCACCATCCAATATGAAGGGGAAACCTTATGGAAAGCCAGATGAGAGAGATTCAGATCCTTGTGCCGCCTGTTGCCGTACTCCGGAACGGCGAACTGTACGAAGCCGGTATGACCCGTTATTTCCTGTGGATGGCCGGTCACGGCATCAGCGGGCTTTTCCTGAACGGAAGCACCGGGGAATTCACGATCCTTTCCGATGAACAGAAAGTTGAAACGGTCCGGATTGCGCGGCGTGCCGTGGAGTCGAAGATGTTTCTGATTGCCGGCGCAATTGCAGGTTCCCCGGAACTTGTCTGCGGGCTGGCGGCACGTTATAAGGAAGCCGGCGCCGATGCCGTTGCGGTCTGCCCGCCGCCGTTTTTCCGGCATGGCCAGCCGGGAATCATCCGGTTCATGCGTGAAGTCGCAGATCGTTCCGTTCTTCCGGTTTATCTTTATGATATTCCCGCATTCACTTCCCCGATGTCATTTGACACCATCGTACAGTTGTCTTCCCACCGCAATATATGCGGGTTGAAGGACAGTTCCCGCGATTTCGCCCGTTTTGAAGGGCTTCTGAGCACAATAAAGGCACAACGGCCGGAATTCAGAATTTATACGGGATCGGAGGAGCTTCTGCTGGTCAGCCTGGTTATGGGCGCCGACGGTGCGACTGTTGCTACCGGCGGAATTGAGCCGGACAGAATCATGGAGATCGTCCGCGCCTGGCGTGCCGGGGATCTAAACCGTGCCAGGCAGGTGCAGTCGGAGCTTCTTCCCCTGATCCGGTCCTGGTTTGCCGAAGATTTCCCGGAGGGCTTCCGGAAGGCTGTTGCGGCGAAAGGTTTTCTCTGATGCTCACTCTGAAAAATGAAGCGCTGCAGGTCCTCGTCGATCCGGAACACGGCGGCAGAATCGTCTCTTTTGTCGAACTCAGAGGCGGAACCGAGTTTGTCTGTTATGATCCGCGGCGCCTGCCTGTTGATCCCTCATTGGATTACGACGGCAATTTTGCCGGCGGTTTTGATGAACTTCTGCCGAATGATCCGCCGGAAGACGGCTTCCCGGATCACGGGGAGTTATGGACCTTGCCGTTGACGGCGGAATGGGAAAAAGATGCGCTGCGGCTTTCCGGCACGCTGCCGTTGAGCCGTCTCCGCTATGAACGTAGAATGTGTTTGGACGCCTGGGATTTTGCACATATTTCCCGGACGTTATCGAAGATTTTTAATCTGCCGGACAACAATGCCGGAATCGTCATTCGAGGCGAGTTTTACATAAACTGCAGAAGAGGAAGAAATTGTTATGTTAATTTCATCTTCAGTGATATTCTGGATGGAGGATTGGCGCCGCAACGCATTTGCTCAATTGCGTGAATGCACTGTTCCGCAGTGTATGCCCAGTGAGCCCCATGGTAAGGGGAGATATCGCGGAGAGCTTTGGAAAAAATTAGAGCTAGGAGAAAATGATGCCGTCTGGCGTTTGAGCACCAGACGGCATTCCCCGCTTCATAATAATGAGCCTGAGCTCATTGACTATTTTACTTCTCCCTTGGGGATCAGCGAATCAATCTGTCCTGCCGGAGTGGAATTCAAACGCGGCAGAACGTCTTCGAGCCATTTGCGAAAGCAGATGCCGTTCGCTTTGCATGTTGCGGCGAATGAATACAGGATTGCGAGACGCTGCCCACCGGCTTCGTTTCCGGCAAAGAGGCAGTTCTTTCGGATGATCGCAATTCCCCGGTTGAGGCGTTCGGCCGGGTTGTTGTCGATGTTTAACCGGGCATCTTTCAGGAACTTTTTGAGCTCCTTTCGATATTCAGGGCATAAGAGACGGCTTGGGCGACAAGGGAGGTCGGCCGTTCCGACTCCTTGAGTACCCGGCACTGCTCAAAAAATTCCCGGACGAACTTCTGCGACTGCCGACGTGCATTTTTCCGCTCTTGAAAGAGTGCGGTTTCCGTACCCTTCTTTTCCGCCCGCTCTTTTGCAACACGCTCAATTTGGTAGAGTTCCTGTATAATTTTCAACAGAGGCTCAGCTTTTCCATATCCGTTTTCAACGGCTTGCAGAAAGCGTCGCCGGTAATGGGAAGAAGGACATTACCGGCGTAATGGGAAGCTCGCAGAAATGGGAAGTTGAATTTAAATTGAACTGAAAGATAATTATTTTCACGAAAAAACTTCCCATAATAACTTACTGCGGCTCTATTATTGATTAACCTAAACCAATAATAGGAGGCTGTATCATGAGTAACTGTCACGCAAAACTTGATTCGCTTGTTGTATCGGTAAGCACTAAACTTAGAGAAAGAGGCTACAAACCAGTAACCATCCAACGGCATCAACGGCTATGGGAAAATCTTGGAAAGTACATGGAAAAACAAGAAGTTACTACATATACTCCAGATATTGGCTTCCTGTTTCTTCGGGAATTCTATGAGATTACAGTATCAGAGAAGCTCACAAAGCAGGAACGTGCTCATGCTCGGTCAATAAAGTTGTTAAATGATTTTCTCGAAACAGGAACAATTTTTCCGATGGAGCCTAAAGTTTCCACGGTTAGTGCCTTGAAATTATTTGGCTACCTACTTGCTGATTTTAAACAGTTCCAACAAGATAAATTTTCCATGACTTCAACAACGCTCAAAAATTATGATCGGTACATTTCTCGTTTTTTATTGTATCTTGAAGCACATATATCGGAAATTTCAATGATTACGCCAGTTTTGATAATTAATTAGGTTCATGACACTTTAAGCTTGTAAAATCAACAAGGTAAAGTATTGTGATTCATATGATTAACAAGTATATAATTCGTTCTCATATTTCTGAAGCCAAAACACGGGAGGTAATTCGCCTCTTCGCCA